>NZ_CAUVXP010000075.1:0-27684 GCF_963555955.1 Protofrankia sp. Cas3 | reverse complement strand
CTGGGTGGTGATCAGCACTTCTCGCCGCAGCTGTGGGCTCTGGGCCAGATGAACAGAGTACGACTGCAGCGCCATCGCCGAGGTGTGGCCGCCGCGCGCGCGATGCGCTGGGCGTTGATTCTCAACGCGGGTCTTCGTGCTCGCCGGTCGCCGACACACAGACGGGCATTGCAACTGCTGCTGTCCATCAATCCCGCGGTCGGGTTCCCGCCGGTGGCCTCGTTGATCGGGGCTCCGGGCATTTCGGGTGGTCCGCCGGCGGCCGGGCCATGACCATGCCCACGGCGTGGGAAGTCGTGACCTGGCAGGCCCGCGCTGGGGATCCGCTGCAACTCTGCGACGCTCCAAAAAGTTCCTGGGGGAGATAGTGACACAGAATCGGGACACCGACACCGACACCGACACCGACACCGACACCGACACCGACGCCGACATCGACACCGTGCAGCCGGCGGCGGTACGGCCGTTTCCCACAGATGTCGTCATCGTGGGAGGCTGCGGCCACGTGGGGCTTCCACTGGGTATCGCGCTGGCCTCGCGCGGCCAGCGGGTTCGCCTGTACGACATCGACGCGGCCGCGGTAGGGATCGTCAATGAGGGTCGCCTGCCCTTCCGGGAGCCGGGTGCCGCCGGGGTGCTCGCCGAGATGACAGCGGCGGGTCAGCTACGTGCCACGACCGATCCGGCGGTGATTTCCGAAGCGGAGCACGTGGTGGTCGTGGTCGGTACGCCCGTGGACGGGCATCTCAACCCCGACCCGCAGGTGGTACCCAGGGCGATACGCACGTTTTCGGATCATCTTGTCGACGGCCAGCTGCTGATTCTGCGCAGCACCGTCTACCCGGGCGTGACCGCTCTGGTGGAGAAACTCATCTCGGAGATCGGTCGCGACGTCCAGGTCGCCTTCTGCCCGGAACGGATCGCCGAAGGGCGGGCCATGACCGAGCTGTTCGAGCTCCCGCAGATCGTCGCCGCCCGGACGGACGCCACCAGGGTGCGCGCGACCGCGCTCTTCGCCGTTCTCACCAGCGAGATCGTGGACCTGCAGCCCGAGGAGGCGGAGCTCGCGAAGCTGTTCACCAACACCTGGCGATACATCAAGTTCGCGACCGCCAACCAGTTCTACATGATTGCGAACGATCTTGATCTTGATTTCGAGCGCATCCGCGGGGCACTCGCCCACAACTATCCAAGGGCGGCGGACCTGCCCGGCGCCGGCCTCGCCGCCGGCCCATGTCTGTTCAAGGACACGATGCAGCTGGCGGCCGTAACCAACAACACGTTCGCTCTCGGTCATGCCGCGATGCTGGTGAACGAGGGCCTCCCGCTTTACCTGGTCTCCCGGTTGAAGGAACGTTTCGACCTCGCCGGTATGGTCGTCGGCATACTCGGGATGGCGTTCAAGGGTGGTAGTGACGACACCCGGGCAAGCCTGTCGTACAAGCTCCGCAGGATTCTTGACTACTCGGCGGCCGGCACGCTCTGCACCGATCCGTATGTCACCACCGACGCTCGTCTGCTGCCGTTGGACACGGTTCTCGAACGGGCCGATCTCCTCGTCCTGGCCGCACCGCATCCGGACTACGCCACGTTGGAGACGGACAAGCCGGTGGTCGACATCTGGAATCTTCTCGGCGAAGGCGTGCGGGTATGACGTGTTTTTCCACTGAGGGTGGTACGGAGAACGTCCGATGACACCTCGGGTGTCGGTGGTGATGCCGGTCTACAACGAGGGCGACGCCATCGTGCCGGTGCTGGACCGGCTGCTGGAATCGGTGAGTCTCCCGTGCGAAATCATGGTTATCTATGACTTCGAGGGTGACTCGACCGTGCCGAGTCTGGTCGTTTACGCGGAGAAGGACGCGCGGGTGCGACCGGTTCGCAACACCTACGGGCGAGGGCCGGCGAACGCGATTCGCTTCGGCATAGAGCACGCGGTCGCGCCGGTCACCGTGGTGACGATGGCGGATGGCAGTGACGATCCGCGCCAGATCGACGAGCTGGCGCGGCTGGTCGACCGCGGTGTGGTGGTCGCCGCGGCCTCCCGTTACATGCCCGGCGGTCAGCAGGTGGGCGGCCCCATGTTCAAACGGGTGTTGTCGCGCGCGGCCGGGCGGTCCCTGTCGCTACTCACCCGCATCGGTACCCGGGACGCGACGAACAGTTTCAAGGCGTATTCAACCGATTTCGTCCGTAACGTCGGAATTGACAGTCGGTCCGGTTTCGAGATCGGACTTGAGTTGACCGCCAAGGCTCGCCGTCTCGGCCTGCCCGTTGCCGAAATTCCGACAATATGGCTTGACCGGGCACTCGGCGAGTCGAATTTTGATCTTGCCCGCTGGTTGCCCGAGTACCTCCAGTGGTACCGCTTCGCCTTCGGTCGGAGGTTGACTGTCGGCGAACTGCAGGCCCTGCGGCACACCGCGGGAACCGGTGGACCCGGCCCACGAAACGGAAACTATCCCCGCCCGCGACTCTCGAAGGTCAAGGGTGCGGGTGAGACTCCGTCCGAAGACAGCGCGAAAACTGGTTCTCCCGCGTCGGCGGAGGCCCCGAGAGATATCGAGGAATGATACAGATGGCAACGGTTCTGGTGACCGGCTCGGCCGGTTTTATCGGTGGTTATGTCGTGCAGGATCTCCTGGGTCGTGGCTACGACGTGGTGGGTCTGGACAATCTCTCGAAGTACGGACCGGTCGCCCGCAGCTACGACGAGCATCCGAACTACCGGTTTGTCGAGGGCGATGCGCGGGACACCGACCTGCTCAGTGAGCTGCTCGCCGACTGCGACCATTTCATCGCCGGTGCGGCCATGATCGGTGGGATTTCCTACTTCCACACCTACGCGTATGACCTGCTCGCCACGAACGAGCGCATCATCGCCTCGTCCTGTGATGCCGCTATCCGGGTTTTCCGCGCCGGCGGACGGTTGCGCAAGGTGACGTACCTCAGCTCATCGATGGTGTTCGAGTCGACGGACCGCTGGCCGTCGGTGGAAGGCGACGAGCGCAGGGTCGCGCCGCCCCTTTCCTCCTACGGGTTCCAGAAGCTCGCGGTCGAGTACTTCGCCCGAGCTGCGTGGGACCAGTACGCGCTGCCCTACACGATCGCGCGGCCCTTCAACTGCGTCGGTGTCGGCGAGGGCCGGGCGCTCGGCGAGGTCGAGGTGCTGTCGGGCAACGTCAAGCTGGCCATGAGCCACGTGGTGCCTGACCTGGTTCAGAAAGTACTCAAGGACCAGGATCCGTTGCACATTCTTGGTGACGGTAGCCAGGTGCGGCACTACACCTATGGCGGCGATCTGGCCGCGGGGATCGTGACGGCGATGGAGCATCCGGATGCCCTCAATGAGGACTTCAACCTCTCCACCGCCGAGTCGACCACTGTCCTGGAGCTGGCCGAGCTGATCTGGAAGAAGATCAAGGGCCAGGACGAGGAGTTCCGCTACGTCAGCGACGACCCCTTCCAGTACGACGTGGCCAAGCGGGTGCCGAACGTGGACAAGGCCCAGCGCGTCCTGGGTTTCACCGCCGACACGCCGCTGGAGACCATGTTGGACGAGGTCATCCCGTGGATCGAGCAGGCGGTCACGGACGGCCGGATCTAGAGCGGGATCTGGAGCTGACTGGAGGTCAGGGATGGCATCACGCAGGTCTGGCGGGACCCTTGTCGCCGCCGGCCGGGTCGGCGTCACGCACCGGCGTCCGCGTGGGCTCGCCGCGCGTACTGAGCTGTCGGACCGCCTCCGGTCAGTGTTTCCGCTGGACTCCGGGCCATTGGCCCGCCCCGGCAACGTCGTGGGCGTCCTGGCGGCGTTGGTCGCCGGTACGTTGGTGTCCCTCGCCCGCCAGGGTGGGATCGGCGCACTCGACACGATGTGGGCCGAGGACGGACATATCTTCCTGGAACAGTCCGTGCGTTTGTCGGTACTGGACGCGTTCACCACCACCTACGCCGGATATCTGCACGTCGTGCCGAGGACGATCGCGGCGCTCGCCGCTGTGTTGCCGTTGCGGGATGCGGCAGCGGGTTTCGCGGTCCTTTCGGCCCTGCTCCTTGCGGCTACCGCCGTCTTTGTCTATGTCGCGAGCGGTGCCACCCTGCGTCACCGACCGGTGCGGCTGGTACTGGCCGCATCATTCGTCGTCCTTCCGGTGGGTCAGGGCGAGGTCCTCAACAACGTCGCCGCGAACCTGCACTTCCCGCTGATGGCGGCGAGCGTGTGGGCGTTGCTGTGGAACCCGCGCGGGCGGGCCTCCAGCGCGTTGGCCGCGGGGGTGGTGGCCCTCGCTGTGCTTTCCGATCCGACGATGATCCTGCTGGCTCCGGTTGCCCTGCTGCGGGGACTGCTGTTGCGGGGGGCTCGTGGGTGGGCACCGGGCGCCGTGCTGCTGGCCGGATTTGTCGTGCAGATGATTCCGCGGGTGACCGGCAACACGGACCGCGCGTTCGAACCGCTGGCGCTCAGCCCGCTGAAGATTCCGGTTTACTACGCGCATAATGTGGTGGCCGGCGGGCTGTTCGGGGACAGGTTGCCGGGTCGTTCGGTGACGTCGCCCCGGGCGGCGCTGTTCATACTCCTGGCGGTCATGGTGCTCGGCGTGTTCGCCGCGCTCGCCTGGAAGCGTCGCCGGGCACCATCCACCTGGCTTGCTATGATCATGGTTGGGCAGAGCGTGCTGCTCTATACCGGGCCGGTGCTGCTCGCCGGCGCGGCAACCCCGCGGTACGCACTCGCACCGGCGCTGATCCTGTTGTCGGCGGCCGCTGTCATCGTGGACCGGGCTGTCACCGATGGCGACAACCTGGCTGTCGGCGAACCGCGACGGGCCGGATTCCTGCAGCATGCCTTCGTGGTTCTGCTGGTCTTCGCGATGGCAACGGGGTTCTGGATGGACAACGCCCGCGGTGACGGCCCCCGGTTCAGCCAGGAGCTGGCCGCGGGCCGCGCGCGCTGCGCGGCCCTGCCCGCTTCCGCAGCGGTCACGGTGCGGGTCAGCCCGTCGGGATGGTCGGCGAACCTGCCCTGTCAGGCCGTGCTCGACCGTTGAGCGCCGGGGCACTACCAGGGCTCACCACCGCACGATGACCTTCCGGGCGTCGAACCCCTCGGCGTAACGTGTGCCACACTCGACTCCGCGTAACCGCAACACCGCCCGGAAGGTCTCCTCGTCAAACCAGGGTTTCTCCTTCTGGCTGGGAAAATGCTCGATGATGTGTGCAAGCTTTGCCGTGACGGTTTCCTCTGACAGCGGTACGTACAGTGTTGGACGCATTATGTCGCCGTCCCACTTCGGGATCTCGTAGCCGAGGATCAGCGCCCCGCGAAACGCCTGCCAGGCAAGTTCACCGAGAGCGCGATGGTCCTGATGTGCGTCGCCCAGCGACGGAGCGAACACCACATCCGGGCAGACCTGCCGCGCGATCGCCAGGAGCACCTCCTTGACGCCTCCCCATTCCCGGGGAAGGAAGCCGTCCCGGACCTCGTGCAGGTGAAGGGAGCCGAGCGAGCCGCCGCCGAGATTACGCGCGCTCGTCTCAGCTTCGGCGCCGCGCTCGCCCGATCCCGCGAAGACGACCCAGTGCACGCAGGCCGTGGGGTATCGGGCGAGGAGCGCGATGATGGTGCCGCCGGCGCCGATCTCCACGTCGTCCGCGTGCGCGCCGAGAGCGAGTATCCGGTAGCCATGCCCGTCGGCGGGCGGCGCGGCGGTCATCTCCAACATCGGCGACTACCTTCGCGCCATGCACATCAGATTCACGTCCTGGAATTACCCAGCCATGCCGACCGAACACCTGGGGTAGAACGGAAAAATATAGTGCAATACTTTCTGATATGGGCGAACGGGCTGTTGTCGACTTCGGCCTGTGCGGGTGGGCCGGCCTGTTCGCCGACGACCACGTTCGGTCGGGCCGGCAACGGGCTCACACGGTCGGGTTTGGGCCAGGCCGCCGGCCGTTCCCCCTTGAGAAAACGGCGGATTCCGCCGAGTGCCACGGCCTGCAGGAAGAAGACCTGGGCCGCGAGACGTAGCGGCGCAGGCGGGTTCCCGCCCCTGATCACCGTCAGCAGGCTGCCCGCTCCCGCGAGGTTACCGGCCAGGAACAGCCGTGCGATCCGGCTGTGGCGGGCTGCGGGAACGCTGACCGCGATCAGCATGGCGTGGGCCATCGGCCCGAAGGACGACCGGACGAGCCGGTGCCCCCACAGCTGTGGGGTGACCGGTAGGGCACCTGGCACCAGCGCCTCCCGGCGGCGCCAGAGCATGTCGAGGTTGCCGGCCACCACCCGGGTCCGCCGTTCCCACTCCTCGCTGTACGTGGCGCTGGGGGTCTCGACCGAGTACGCGGACGGCTCATAGACGACTCGTAGGCCGGCCTCGGTGATGTCGAGAGCGAGCCAGGCATCGTCCACCGCGACGTCTGGGGGCAGCGTCTGGAAGACCTCCCGGCGGAACGCGAGCATCTCGCCGACGACGCCGATGGTCTGCCCGATGGCCGACTCGCACTGTTTGAGCCAGGACTCGAATTTCCAGTAGAAGCCCTGGCCGCCGGCAGGGTCCTCGACCCTTTTCTCACCGGCCACGGCACCGACGGTCGGGTTGCGGAAATGCCGCGCCGCGGCCCGCAGGGAACCGGGAGCCAACCCCGCGTTCGCATCCGAGAGCACGACAATGTCGTGACTCGCGGTGGCGACCCCCCGGTTGACGGCCTCGCACTTGCCCAGCCGCACGCCGGCTGACAGCACCGTGACGCCGGGCCGTCGAGCCGCCTGCGCGGTGGCGGGGTCGTCCGCGACGATGATTATTTCCAGTGGACCCGGATATCCGGCGGCGGACAGTTCATCGACCTTCTTTCTGATCACTGTCGCCTCGCGGTATGCCGAGACGACCACGGTCATCGACGGCCAGACCTCGGGATCCTCCGGCTCCTCGGTCCGGTGGCTACGGCTTTTCAGTGCGACGTAAAGCGGGTACAAAGCGTGGCCGTACATTGCTGTCGCTCCAAGTGCTGTTATCGCGACTCTACGTCCAGTACTGCGTACTCCCATCATGGAGACCACCGTAACCTGTGTTCTTGGGGTAACCATTCGGAGTCATCGACCTCGAATGTCGCGCCTTCGCTGTGGGTGCGGACATGCCTCGGCCGGTCGCTCGTAACGCGTCCAGGTGCGATGTCCGGGTGAACTGACGTAGGGGAGCGGCTGATGGCTGGCACAGAGCACTGGATCGTTGCGGTCGAAGAGCCGTTCCTACCCGCGGACGCCGGTGGCCGAGTGGAGACGTTGATGTTTCTGGCTGCCGCATCGGCGGCCGGGATCGGGTTGCGGGTGCTCGTCCCAACACCGAAGGCGCTCGACCTGGCTGCCTACCAGGCGGCGCTGCCGGGCGCTGTGGTCATCGAGCTGCCGCGTAACCTGACTCCGCTGGCGCATCTCAGGCTGCGGCCGTATGCCTACACCTCACGCCCGCTCGGCGCCCTGGCGCGTGTCCTTGCCGTCACACCGCCATCCGCCGATGCTGTGATCAGCTACAGCTGCCGGGTCGCACACCTGGGCGAACAGGTTGCCCGCGCATGGCGCATTCCGCACCTCGTTCGTGCCCACAACATCGACTCGGAGTACTTCCGGGCGTTGGCGGGCGCTGCCACGGGGCTGCGGGCGGTGGCCTACGAACTTGAATATCGCAAGCTCCGCAGGGCCGAGCGTGTTCTGCACAGCTCGCCGACCGTGACCTGTATCGCGGACATCTCCGTGGACGACCATGCCTGGCGCAGGGAGCGCTGTGGTGCGCGCGCGATCCACCTGCCGCCCTTCCTGCCCGCCCAGGTGGCCACGGCGTCCGCCGCACATGTCGTGACCGAGCGCGACCCTGGCCGGTTGCTGTTCGTCGGATCGCTGGACACCCCGACCAACACCGAGGCGCTGCGGTGGTTCCTCACGGTTTGCTGGCCGACCGTCCGCGTCCGACACCCGCAGGCCTCGCTCCAGGTCGTCGGCCGGCGGGGGGACCCCGGGCTGGTGGCCTGGTTGCGAGGTCACGACCGGGTCAGCGTCCACACCGATGTCACCAGCGTGCAGGGATACATCGCCGGCGCGGCGGTCTCGCTGAACCCGATGCGATCGGGCTCCGGGGTCAACATCAAGGTGGTCGAGGCGATGGCGGCTGGGGTTGCGGTGGTGAGCACCCGGGTCGGCGGCCGTGGCCTCGGGTGGGTACCAGGGCGTGACCTGCTGATCGCGGACGACTCCACCGGGTTCACCGAAGCGGTCTGCAGGCTGCTGGACGCGCCCGGGTTGGCCGAGCGGATCGGCGCGTCCGGCCGCGCGTTCGTCGCCCGTGAGCTCGACCGGGACATCCTGCTGGAGCGGATGCGGTCGGCTATGGCGCAGGTGGCCCGGCCAGGAGCCCCCTGAGGTATGAGCGGTGTTCGGCCGCGGCGGTCGGGTTGCGGCGCGCCCATGACAGCAGCGTGCGGCCCGCGTATCCGGCCACGAGCATCGCCTGCATCTGCCGCACCCGTCTCGGGGTGTTGTGCATGGCCAGGTAGTTCATCATGGACGCGCCGCGCATCTGCAGCATCCAGATCTTCGGTGCGCCCGAACCACCCGCGCTGTGCGTTACCAGCAGGTCCGTCCGTAGCCGCTGGCGCAGGCCGGCTTCACGGATCCGCCGTCCCAGCGCCATGTCTTCGTTGTAGACGAAGAAACTTTCGTCGAATCCGCCTACAGTAAGAAATGTTTCGCGCCGGACGGCCATGCAGGCCCCGGTGAGCCAGTCGACGTTCATCGGGCGGCCGGGCTCGGGGCGGGCGAACAGGCCGACGGTCGGGGCAATCTTGTGCGCTCCGATCACGTGCATGAGGACCCGACGAGGCGTCGGCTCCCAGCCGCCGTTGCCCAGCTCCGGCCGGTTGTCCGGGCCTGTCATCGTGGCGGCGCTGGTGGCGAGGCCGGGATCACTGCGGACGTCGTCCACGAGTTTGATCATGATTTCAATTGATGGTCGGCTGTCCGGGTTTCCGAAGATCAGATATTCGTGGTGCGACGTCCGCACCCCCATGTTCGCGGCCTTGGCGAACCCCTTGCCGCCACCGGAGTCCACATAACGACCGCACGGCATGTCCGCAACGAGTTCGTCGACACGGTCCGCGCCGCAGGCGTTGTCGACAATCACGATCGGGATGTTCGCGGGCAGGCCGGCAAGCATCTGTTCGAGTTGATCTCGGCTGTGATAGCTGACGAGCACAAGCTCGAACGGCCATTCCTGTTGACCGTCGGGGGATATAACCGTGACTGGCTGTACGTTGTGCACTCTGCGAGTGTGTCATATCACTGCAGGTGTTTGCTGGCCGCTCTCGGGTCCGATTGACGTGATGATCCGACTGAAGTGGGTATCCACCAACGGGGTTCGCCGCCCGGCGGCTCCGGCGGCTCCGGCGCGAGGAGGACACGCGGATGAAGGTGCTCGTCACCGGTTCCGAGGGTTACCTGGGCGCCCTGGTCGCACCCGAGCTGATGCGTGCCGGCCACGGGGTCCTCGGCCTGGATACGGGCTACTACAAGTTCGGCTGGCTCTACCGGGGTGCCGACCGTAGCCCGCAGACCCTCGACAAGGATCTACGCCGTGTCACGATCGAGGATCTGGCCGGTGTAGACGCGATCGTGCATATGGCCGAACTGTCCAACGACCCGCTGGGTGAACTCGCACCGGAGGTCACCTACAAGGTCAACCACGAGGGTTCCGTCCGGCTGGCAACGCTCGCGAAACATGCCGGGGTGTCCCGGTTCGTCTATATGTCGTCGTGCAGCGTGTATGGCGTCGCGGCGGGCCCCAACGTCACCGAGACCGCCGTTCTGAACCCGCAGACGCCGTACGCACGCTGCAAGGCTCGGGTCGAACGCGATGTCGCCTCCCTGGCAGGCGAGGATTTCTCGCCCACGTTCCTGCGTAACGCCACCGCGTACGGCGCGTCTCCCCGGATGCGGTTCGACATCGTGCTCAACAACCTCTGCGGAG
Organism: Protofrankia sp. Cas3; assembly: GCF_963555955.1. Taxonomy (NCBI): domain Bacteria; kingdom Bacillati; phylum Actinomycetota; class Actinomycetes; order Frankiales; family Frankiaceae; genus Protofrankia; species Protofrankia sp. Cas3. The sequence continues at coordinate 17,665 of NZ_CAUVXP010000075.1, read as the reverse complement.
TCGCCTGGACGGCCGGCGAGATCGCGATGACCAGCGACGGGACGCCGTGGCGTCCGCTGGTCCACGGCCTGGACATCGCCAAGGCCATCCGGTGCGTGCTTGCCGCGCCACGTGAGTTCATCCACAACGAGGTGTTCAACGTCGGCAGCAGCACGCAGAACTATCAGATCAAGGAGATCGCGGACGCGGTCGCGAGCGTCTTCACCGGTTGTCGGCTGAGCTTCGGTGCCAACGGCGGGGACACCCGCAGCTATCGGGTCGACTTTGACAAGATCAATGATGCGCTTCCCGGCTTCTCCTGCGACTGGGACGCTCCGCTGGGGGTCAGGCAGTTGCACGACGTCTTCGCGCGCATCCAGCTTGCCGGGGAGACGTTCACGGGCCGGGGGCACATCCGGATCAAGCAGCTCCAGTATCTGATCGACACCGGCCAGGTCGATGACGATCTTTTTTGGACGTATTGATGATCATAATGTCGACCGAGCTGGCCGGGGTCTTCGTCGTGGATGCCGAGCCGTTACCCGACTCCCGCGGTCTTTTCGCCCGGACCTTCTGCGCACGCGAGTTCGTCGCGGCGGGCCTGGCGCCCGAGGTGGCCCAGTGCAGCATCGCCTTCAACCACATCGCCGGGACGATCCGTGGGATGCACTGGGCGGCGCAGCCGGTGCGGGAGACCAAGCTCGTGCGCTGTACCCGTGGGGCCATGTTCGACGTTGCCGTGGACGTCCGCCCCGGGTCGCCGACCTACCTTCACCACGTCGCCGTCGAGCTCACCGCGGACAACCGCCGGGCCCTGTTCGTTCCGGCTGGTCTGGCCCACGGGTACCAGACGCTCGTCGACGCCACCGAAGCGACCTACCAGATGAACGTACCCTTCGAACCCGGCCATGACCGCGGTGCCCGCTACGACGACCCGCGGTTTGCAATCCGCTGGCCGCTGACTGCTACGGTCGTCTCCGCCAAGGACCGTGCCTGGGCGCTGCTCGACGAGCCACCGGTTGCCGCCGGCTGACCGGTGGTGGGGTTCATCACCCGTGGTAGGCGGTCCGTCATTCGCGCGGGCGCCACATCCATCCGACCCAAAGCCATTGATCATACCTAAAGCCATAGATGGTACCTAAAGCCATAAATACCATGCCGAGGGGGCCGCATGTCAACCGAGCACGCCGGCCAGTCAGTGACCCGTGGACAGGCCGTGGCCGTGCCGGTCACGGCCTGCCGCTCGTGCGGTGGGCCGTCGCCGCGCCCGTTCCTGACGCTTGGATGTACTCCCATCGCCAACCGGCTGCTGCGGCCCGACGACCTCGCCGGGCACGAGCCGGTCTTCCCGCTGGAAATCGGCTTCTGCGAGTCGTGCGCACTGGTCCAGCTCACCCATGCCCTGCCGGCGGAGGAGATTTTCGACGCGGACTATCCGTATTATTCATCGTTTAGTGACATGCTCTGCCGGCATGCCGAAAAGCATGTGATCGATCTGATCGCCAGCCACAACCTCGGTCCCGACAGTCTCGTCGTGGAGATCGCGAGCAATGACGGTTACCTGTTGCGGGCCTTCGTCGAGCGGGGGATTCCGGTGCTCGGTATCGAACCGTCACCGGGTCCCGCGGCGGCGGCCCGTAAGATCGGTGTGCCGACCCGTGCGGAGTTCTTCGGCGCAGACCTCGCCCGGGCGCTGGTTGCCGATGGTCTGCGCGCGGACGTCATCATCGCGAACAACGTGCTCGCGCACGTACCTGATCTGAACAGTTTCGTCGCGGGGATGTCAATCCTGCTCGCGGACGACGGAATCATCACCGTGGAGAACCCGGGTGTGGGGGCGCTGCTTGCCAACACCGAGTTCGACACGGTCTACCATGAACATTTCTGTTACTTTTCCACAATCGCCGTGGACGCCCTCATGCGTCGCCACGGACTCAGCATTGTCGAGGTGGCGGAGTTTCCCGAACTTCACGGTGGCACGCTGCGCTGGCGGCTGCGGCGGGCCGCGGCCGATCGGGAGTCGCCGCAGGTCCGGGAGCGCCTTGAACGTGAACGCGCGGCCGGCCTGGACACCTTCGAGCGCTACGCCGGCTTCGGTGCTGATGTGCGCGAGCTCCAGGCCGAACTGCTTGCTCTGCTGCGAGAGCTGGCCGGACAAGGCCGGACGGTGGCCGGCTACGGCGCCGCTGCCAAGGGCGCCACCCTGCTGAACTCGAGCGGCATCACCACCGATCTCGTCCAGTACGTGGTCGATCGCAACGTCCACAAGCAGGGCAAGTACATCCCGGGGGCGCGTACGCCGATCCTCGCCCCGGCGGTCCTGGCCGAGCGCAGACCCGACTACCTGCTCCTGCTGGCCTGGAATGTTCGGGACGAGATCATGGAGCAGCAGGCCGCCTTCGCCCGGCGTGGCGGCAAGTTCATCGTGCCTGTTCCTCGACCGGTCGTTTGCTGACGCCGGAGCACGGTGTGCCTGAGTGCGGTGTGCCTGAGTGCGACGACGGCCGGTGCCGACGGCACGCCGGCCGTGCCTCCGGGCGGTCCAAGGCCATGTGGACGCTGGGCGACCAGGTCATCTCCAGCGGGACCAACGCGCTCATCGCCTTCGCGGTCGCCCGCCGGGTTTCGGCGGGCCAGTTCGGCGCGTTCTCGATCGCCTTCGCGCTGTTCGCGCTGGTCGTCGGGTTCTCCCGGGCGGCTGGCACATCACCGTTGGGCATGAAGTATGCCGACGCCGCCCCGCGGATCTTCCGGGCGGCGGGCGCCGCGGCGACCGGCACGGCGCTGGTTCTCGGCATGATCACCGGTGGATGTCTGGTAGCCGTCGGTGCGGTGCTGGGCACCACGGTCGGTGCGGCGATAGCCGCGATGGGTCTGGTCATGCCGGGCCTGCTCCTGCAGGATGCGTGGCGTTACGTGTTCATCGCCGAAGGCAGGCCCGCGAAGGCCGCCGTGAACGACATGGTGTGGACCGTGATCCAATTGGGCGGCGTGTTCTTCCTGCTCCGTCATGGCGTCGGGTCGTCCGCGACGTATCTGCTCGTCTGGGGTGGAGCCGCCGCGGCGGCAGCCCTGGTGGGGATCGCCCAGTCCGGCTTCTGGCCCGCACCGGTCAGGTCCCGTGAATGGATCAGACGGCACCGCGAGGTCGCGGGCTACATGAGCGCCGAGTACATCACTGTTCAGGGCGCCCAGCAGGGGTCGACACTGCTGATCGGCGTATTCGGCACCGCGATCGCGGTCGGCGCGCTGCGTGGGGTCCAGACCCTCCTCGGCCCGACCACGATTCTCGCCGTCGGCATCATCAGTTTTGCGATTCCGGAGTTCTCCCGTCGGCGGGATATGTCCGCCCGCGCCCGCATTCGATCCGCGACCATGCTTTCATGTCTGGTCGTCGGTGCCGGCGTGCTGTGGGGCGCGTTGTTCCTTCTTGTTCCCGACCGCGTGGGCGTCGCGTTGCTGGGTGACACGTGGGCGCAGACCCGTGGCATACTCGTTCTGACAATCATCCAGCAGGCGGGGGCGGCTGCCACGGTCGGTCCGGCGTGCATGCTTTATGCGCTTGGCCAGCCCAAGCTCACTTTCCGCGCCCACTGTGTGCTCGCGCCGGCCCTGTTCGTGTTCCCGGTCGCCGGTCTGGCGCGCTACGGTTTGCAAGGGGCTGTCGTCGGGTACATCATCGCTTTCTGGATGACCGTGCCGTTGTGGTTCGTGCTGCTGCACCGAGCCGCGCACCGGGCCGAGGTTCCAACCCGTGACCTGCTCGGGTCTGCCGAGAAGGCCGTGTCCAGAGGGCCAGAGGCGATGCGGACGGTATGTTGACCGGTCGGAATCGTCGGGGCGGGCGGTGAGATATCGTGAGTTCGCGGTGAGACTGCACATCATCTATCGATCCGTCGGCAGCGAGAACCGCAAGGACCGACCGGACTTCTACAACAAGTCCCTTGCGCTGGCGTCACTGTTGCGTGCGGTGGACAATGTCGATATTGAGACCGAGCTTGTCTTCGTCAACGACGGGCCGGTTCCCGCCGGCCGCCTGGAGATGATGTCGGAAGCGGGCGAGGTTCTCAGTGTCCGTTGCGGCAGCAACCGGTCGTCATACCGGTGGGTGCTGCGACTACCTCGGCAGCGGGGCTGGTCACCAGCCGATCTTGTCTGGTTCTCCGAGGACGACTACCTCTATACCGGTGCGAGCCTGCGCGATCTTGTCCGGGCCGCGAACGAGCTGGACCGCGCCGATTACTTCACTCTCTACAGCTCGATGCGTTTTGATCCCGCGGCCACCCGATGCTCGCCGTTGATCAGTTCGGCGACCCGCTCCCAGGGTGATCCCGATGCGGTCCTGCTGGGCACGGCGCGCTGGTACCGGGCGGTGAGCGCCACCAGCACGTTCGGGGCCCGGCTCGGGGCGGTGCTCGCCGACGAGCGACTGTTGCGTACCTCCCCGTTCCTCGGCGAGGCATGGGACCAGGCCACCTGTCTGGCCTACCAGGGATACCGGCCGTTCGGCCTGCGGGAACTCGCTGGCGGCAGGCCGGATCCCGGGCACATGGGGCGGCCTCGGGCTGCGGCTCGCCGGGTCGCGCTGATCGGCGTACGGACCGCCGCCAACGCGGTCACACTTGCGCGGCCGCAACACGCGCGGCGGACCCTGGTGGCACCTGATCCAGATCTGGTCACGCATATGGAGCAGCGGTTCCTGGCACCTGGCACCGACTGGGCCGCTGTGGCTACGGCGGTCGAGCACTGGTCACGCAGTCGTGGTCAGGAGACGTCGTGGGCCCCGAAACCGGGGGCCTGACAGGAGCCTGTTTCACAGCAGGTTCCAGGAGATGACCAGGGGGTTTGCGCAGCTGTGCACCGACGTTTCGGGGCACCCGGTTGCGACTGTGCGCAACGGGCTATGCTCACAAGCTGACTCCGTCGCCATGGAATTGTGTGCGCGGTGGAGGAGTCTTGGCCAAAGGATGCGCGATCATGGTTCTGCGCGTATCCGGGCCATCAGAAACAGGGGGCTGCGATGTTTTCGCGATCCGGGTGGCACGAGGGCGGCCGATCCCTTCGTTCCCGTGGGATCTTCGAGGTGCTGATCTCACCTGAGGCGAGGGGAGTGCGCAGGTGACCCCGGTTGCGCAGCCGTCAGCGGAGGCGACCCGGGGCCTTGGGGGGGTGTCCCTGCTGCGGGTCCTGGGACGCCGCTGGTTGGCGATTGTCATCGCGGTGGTTATCGGCGCGGCACTGGCGCTCATCCTTGCCAAGCGGCAGGCTCCGGTGTATCAGGCGACGGGCCGGGTGTTCCTGAGCACCTCCGACGCGGCGCTCGGCGGGGGCTCGGTCGATGCCACCCGGGTCGTCCAGACCCAGGCCCAGTTCGCCGCCTCCACCGCGGCTCTGGACCTGATCGCCGAACAGCTCAAGGTGTCGCGGCCCTATGTGGCCAAACGGGTGAAGGTCACGCCGTCGGCGGGAGGCTACTTTTTCACGATCGTCGGCAGCGGCGGCACCGACGAGCAGTCGGTGCGGTTGGTCCAGGCTACCGAGAGCGCCTATCAGCAACTTCTCTCCCAGTATGGGGCGGACAGCAGTGGCGCTGTCGATCGGCTTACCAAGCTGCGGGACGAGACCTACAAGAACCTCCAGAGGCTGCAGGCCCAGCAGGCGGCTCTGCCTCGTAACGCGGACGAACAGGTTCTTGCCAGCCAGATCAGCAACCTCAACTCACAGATCGCCGATCTCAACCGACGGATTCCCGAGGCACAGGTCAACGCCGCGTTGAGGGCCGGTTCGGTGACGCTGGCCGAAGCTCCGCGTTCTGATGGCAAGGTCGCACCGCAGCTGTTCCGTGACGCTCTGGTTGGCGCGTTGGTCGGGATGTTCCTGGCGGCGGCAGTGGTCTGGTGCGCCTATCTGCGCCGGCCAACGGTTCTCGACGGGCGCGGCGCGGCCCTTGCCCTTGATGCGCCATTTCTTGTGGAAATTCCTGATCGACGCGGCAGCGGACTCCCGACCGACACGCTTGTCTCCGCCATGTCCGCGGTATTGGCACCAACCGTCAAAGTGGTGGCGCTCGTTCCGGCGATGCGAGGCGATCTGGGTGTCGATCTGGTGGCGGCCGTCTGCGCAAGCTGGTCAGACGATCAGGGAGTTGTGCTGATCATCGACGCCTCCCCGGAGCCCGACGTCCGCGCGACGTTGGAGCACCTACCTCGAGCGGTTTCCGGTGAGCTGCCCCGCTGGGCGCACGAGCCGACCTGCCTGGCCCGCTCATCCGGCACCGGACGAGGGCATCTGCTGTACAACCGGGTCGCGCCGGCACGGGCCGCCCGGCCCGGTGGGCTCGCGCCCATCCTGGCGGACCGCGCACCCGTTGTCGATCTTGTTATCCTGTTGACGCCGGCGCTCAGCGAGCTTCCGACGACAGCGGTATCCGCCGCGCAGGCGGATGCCATCATCGTTGTCGCCAGCGGCGATTCCCTGCTCAAGGAGCTGTCCCGGGTGCCGCGGCACTGGCCGGCCCTGGCGGGGCGGATCGTGGGCGTGGTCTTCGACGGCCGATCCGGCGTCCGTCGGTCCGCGCGCAATGCGGCGCCCGCGCGCGCCGCCGATGACGTTGTCGGCCCGATCGTGGGTGCCGGTGGTCGTGCTGCCTCCGCGCCGGGCGCATCGTCGAGGGCGTCGATGGACGCCGGGCGTCGCCGGCGCGGCAACAGGGAGACTACGGACAGATATGTCCGTCCCACCGGTAAGCATTGAGCGCCTGGACGGCGCTTGGCGGCACTTCGCGGTTGGCGGCACGGGTGGCTGACGCTCGGACCAAGTGGTCGGCGCGGGATGGCTGTCCATGGTGACACGGTTGACAACCCGCATTCCACGGAGCTGGGTGATCCCTGAGCCGCCGGCGGCGGTGACCGACCCCGCCGCCGACCGCCGGACACTACGGCTGCTGACGGTGCTGCTGTTCGGTGAGGTCTTTCTCCAGCGGCTGGCGGTCCCGGTGGGTTCCACCCAGGTGCCACTGATGCTGCCGGGAGTTCTCGCCGGCGCCGTGGTGCTGCTCGCGTGGGGTGACCTCGCGGCCAACATGGGCCGAACCAGGGCCTACCTGATCGCCATGGCGGCGTGCGTCAGCGCGGCGTCGGTCGCGTTCATCCGGGGCCTTGACGACAATTCACTGACGTCGCTGCTCCTGCTGGTGGTGACCTATGCGCCGTTCTGCTATGGCCTGCGCGCCGACGTATCGGCGACGCTGTTCCCCCGGGTACTGGACCGTTTTGCGATCATGACGGCGGTGCTGGCCGGACTCGCGGTGGCGCAGTTCGGCCTGCAGCTCGCGGGCTGGCACTACCGCGACATCATCGGCGGCATTCTCCCACCCGACCTGGTCATGCGGAACTTCAACACGTCATATCCGGTGGCCTACGGCTCCAACCTGTTCAAGGCGAACGCGTTCGTCTGCCTGGAGCCGTCCTTCTGTTCGCAGTTCCTCGCCATCGGTCTGGTCGTTTCGGTGTTGCGGGGTGTCCGCTGGTGGCGACTGCTGCTACTCGTCGTGGCCATCCTGGCCACGGTCTCGGGCACCGGGGTGATTCTGCTGGCCGCCGCGCTTGTGCTGCTCGCGGTCCACAAGGGACCTCGATTTGCGATCACGGCGGCGACGGGTCTCGCGCTGGTCGTGACCATCGTGAGCTTCACGCCGGCTGCGGATGTCTTCGCCGAGCGCGCCACCGAGACGTCCACGAGCAGTTCGAGTGGCAGCCTGCGTTTCGTCCAGCCCTACACCCGGACCTTCGACCGGCTCGGCGGCGATCCGTTGACCGTGCTCTTCGGCTCCGGTCCGGGCTGGTCCGACCGTGACGCCGACCAGTTCATGCACAACACCGGCCTGCCGTTGAACTATGCCATGCTGCCCAAGCTCGTCCTGGAGTACGGCCTCGTCGGCGGGACGGCTTTCCTCGCACTCGTCGTGTTGGCGTTCGCGCGCGGATCCCCGTCGTTCGTCCTCTCCGGTGCGGTACTGGTCTTCTTCACGGTGCTGTCCAGCAGTCTGCTCAGCCCGGTTGTCGTCTACCTCGGGTTGCTCCTGGTGACCTGGTTCGCGCGCGACATCTGGTGACGCCCGGGCCTGGTCAGGTCAACAGACCGACCGCCGCGAGCGCGTCCGCCGCGTCCGCGACCGTGTCGAACGGCAGGTCCGCACGCTCGGCGATGTCAAGCATGCTGTTGGTGCCGTCGGCGAGGTTGAGGACCCACAGCAGGCCCATTTCGACCGCATCGCGCCCGAGGGTGGCGCCGATCGAGCGGTACAGACCCCGCCGTCCCAGCTGCGGCTCCCCGAACGGGGACGTGTTGGTCCAGGTCCGGTCCCGCTCGCAGATCTCGATCGTACGCATGATGATCGCGAAAGAGTCGCCAAGGCTTTCCGGCGTCACGAGGTCCATGTTGTCGGCGGAGGTGTGGTATTCCGGGTACTCGCCGTGCTGGCTGCGGCCGAAACGGCCTACCGGCAGGTTGAAACCGGGCGAGCAGAACTGGCGCTCGTCATACCCGTACGGAGAGAAGTCGACCACATGGTGCGGTCGATCAGTTTCTTTCAGCGCCCGCGTCGCGGCCCGGTCGATGACCGCGTCGCCGCGTCGGCTGTGTTTGTATGTCGGCTGTCCGCGGTCGCCGAGCCCGGTCAGCACGAGACCGTGCTCAACCTGTTCGACGGCGTGGCGGTTGTGGGCGAGCCACGTGATCGCCCCGATCGTCCCGGGGATGAACAGGATCCGGTAGGTCAGGCGCCGGGGCCGGTCCGCGAGTGCCCCGGCGAGCAGCGTCGCCATGGCGATACCGGAGGCGTTGTCGTTCGCCATGCCCGGGTGGCAGACGTGGGTGGTCAGGAGGAACTCGCGCGGACCGCTACCGGGCAGGAGGATCTCGGCGAAGGTCAGTGATCCGTCGGTGAGCGTCGTGTCGATGTGCACCTGGTACTCACCCTCGGCAAGCTCGCGCCGCTGCCGGTCGGGTAGGCAGAAACCCCAGGTCTCGCGGTAGTAGGAGGTGCGGTACGGCACCCAGTCGGGTCGGTCGGGCAAGGAATGCAGGTGCGGCGCCAGGTCGGGGAGGGCAAGCCGGGTGTATGTCGGTGCGCTGTAGTTCACCAGGTGCAGTGGATGGTCGGCGACATCAAGGATGCGCTGACCGTCCGGGCCGGCGAGCCATGCCTCCCGGACATTCCACTCCTTGGGCACCGTCCAGTCGAGCACCGGCGTGCCGGTGGGAATCTCACGTACGGTGAGGGGGACCGCCGGGTCAAGTGCCCGCCGGACCGTGGCCAGCGTTCTGCGCACGCCGTTGCCGGTGATGCTGCGCATCGCGGGGGTGAGCTCGGCGACCAGCTCGTACAGATGCGCCCCGAGCGCACTGGTCGTCTCGTCGGGAATGCGCGACACGCGAACTCAACGTTTCCAGACGCACCAGGGTGCGGCGCCGGAGTCCCAGAGCTGGTTGAGTTCGGTCCAGTCCCGGTAGGTGTCCATACCCATCCAGAAGCCCTCGTGAGCGTGCAGCGTGAGTTGGCCCGCGTGCGCGAGTCGCTGTAGTGGCCGACGTTCGAGGAGTAGGTCGGGGTCGTCGTCCAGGTAGCCGTCAACGAACTCATGTTCGAAAACGAAGTACCCGCCGCTGACCCAGCCGGACGACGGCGGTTTTTCCGCGAATCCGGTGACCGTGTCGGCGACGGTGGCGAGTTCGCCGTAACGGCTGGACGGCCGGACCCCGGTCACCGTGCCGATCCGGCCGGCGCGTTCATGATTGACAAGTACGGCGGTGAGGTCGACCGTGCTGAGTCCATCGCCGTAGGTGAGCATGAATCTGGGCTCGGTCAGATATTCGCGTACCCGGGCCAGCCGTGCCCCGGTGCCGGTGAGTAGGCCCGTCTCGGCGAAGGTCACCTCCCAGTCCTCGTCGCCGGCCGCGTTGTGAAACGTCGGGGTGTGGTCGTCGGTGAGGTGCAGAGTGAAGTCCGCCACCTGCGCACGGTAGTTCAGGAAGTAGTTTTTGATCGAGTCGCTCTTGTAACCCAGACACAGGATGAAACGGCGAAATCCATAATGTCCGTATGTCTTCATGATGTGCCAGAGGATCGGTTTGCCACCGATGTCGACCAGTGGTTTGGGAAGTTTCTCGCTCGCCTCGCGCAACCTGGTGCCCATCCCGCCGCACAGGATGACGACCGGAATATCCGGCACATCACAGCTTATCCATGACTGTTCATTACCGGCGGGTTTGGTATCTGTTGTCACGACTTCTTCTTTTCTCCCGTGATCGACCCGGTGGCCGCCCGGAGCGGAATACGTGGCACGGTTGTTCCCGCGCAGGGCTGGCCGTATTCCTGGCAACGCTCACCGGAATGGGCCGCGGGTGGCGGCCACCACGATCGGCCGCCAGCTTTGATCGTCACGGACGCCGGTGCGGGCCCGGCCGGGCTGCCCGCCGTCCGTCGGCTCCCCTTCGTTACAGTTCGCGGGGTATCCGACGTCGCATTAAACGTTTTCGTTGACTGCGATGATCTTCGGCGATTCGTGACTGCGTGATCGAAGATCATTAAATGGTCAAAGGGTGCACGATCATGGTTCTCTTCGGGCGCCCGGCGGCCCCGGACGGTATGGGGGTGGGTGGGTGCGGCGTGGTCGGTTGGACCAACGACTCCTTCCCGTTGCCGGCGTCATCATCGCCGCGGTTCTCGCGTTGACCGCCTGGCGGTTGACCCCGGCCGGAGCGCACCAGGCCGGGTCAGACCCGCCAGGCACGCCACCGGTGTCCGCAGGCGGCCTGGGCGCAGCGGCCCCGACCAGCGCGTCGGCTACGGCCACGGCCACGGCCACGACGGGTGCTGGTGCTGGTGCTGGTGCTGGTGCTCGTGCTGGAACCACGGTCGGCGGAGATGAAGCTGCCGCGGCGCCGGTGCCACGGGTCGCACCGGCAACTCATTTCGGCCCCTTCCCGAGCGGTGTGGCCGCCGGGACGCTTGCCGAGGCGAACGCGTGGGCGACCTTTCGCGGCCGGCCCAACGACGTGGTGGTCACCTACACCGACCGGTCTAGCTGGCACACGATCGTCCGCCCGTGGATCGGACGAGACCGCAACCACTTTGCCGGATTCCCCGGCAGCTGGGTTATCAGTCAGCCATTATTCCCGGAGTCCGGACCGGAAAGGGGCAACCTGGCGGACTGTGCCGCGGGCGCGTACGACGGCTACTGGCGCGATTTCGGACTCTGGCTGGTGGCAAAGGGGCGCGGCAGTTCGTTCGTCCGGCTGGGGTGGGAGTTCAACGGCACGGGGTTCGCGTGGTCCGCGGTCAATCCCATATTGTGGATCACGTGCTACCGTAATGCCGCGTCCGCGATCCGGCGGGCCGACGCACAGGTTCGCCTCGACTGGAACCTCAACGCGCACGGGTCGGTCGGCGTGGCTGACGCGTTCGAGCTGTATCCGGGGGACGCCTATGTCGATGTCATCGGCATAGATGCCTACGATCAGTATCCGCCGAGTGTTGACCCGGCGACTTTTGATGCACAGTGTAACGGTCTCGACGGACTGTGCGGAGTGGTCCGCTTCGCCCGGCTGCACAACAAGCTGTTCTCGGTGCCGGAGTGGGGGGTGGTGGCGAAAGAAGGCTCGAAGGCCGGGCCGCTCGGCCAGGCCGGCGGTGACAACGCCCTGTTCATCGCGAAGATGTACCAGGTATTTGTTGATAATGCCGATATACTCGCCTATGAGGCATATTTCAACGAGGACAGGGCTGGCAACGTCCGGTCCGCACTGATCAACCCAACCGTGAACCCGGTGGCCGCCCGTGAGTACCAACGCCTGTGGTAGCGACGTCCGGACGAGGGAACCTACGGTCAGGAGGGTCGTGGCGCGGCCAGCGCACGGTGGTGGGAGCACGGCCGTCAGGGTGGGGGATCCCTCGGCGGGTAAGGTTGGGCATAACGCCTCGCGCGCTGGCGTCGCGAGGTGCTTCGTGAGGACGCTCCGGTGCGCGGCCAGCGACCGGGTTTGCGACGTCGTGTCCGTCTGTAAGATTGCGTCGTTCTTCGAGAGGCTCGGGACGCACCTATGACCCTCGCCCCGCTGTTGGACGTTCTGACCGCCAGCCCGGGTGCTGATCCGGCCCTGGCCCGTGCCCTCGCCTCGGTCGGTGAGCTCCGGCTTGACCTGTCGGCGCCGGCTGCGCTGCGGCCGTTCGCCGCTGCCGCACTCGCGGGCCGGGGTGGTCGGACGGTGCTCGCCGTGACCGCAACCGGTCGAGAAGCAGACGATCTTGCTGCCGCGCTGTCGAGCATGATTGATCCCGCCTCGGTCGCGGTGTTTCCGAGCTGGGAGACCCTGCCGCACGAACGACTGTCCCCGCGGGCCGACACGGTCGGGCTCCGGCTTGCCGTGCTGCGCCGCCTGGCACATCCGCACAGTACCGGCCAGCGGCCGCTGTCGGTTGTGGTCGCGCCGGTCCGGGCTGTCCTGCAGCCGCAGGTCGCCGGGCTCGGTGACCTGGAACCGGTGTCATTGCAGGTCGGTGACAGCGCCGATCTCAACGACGTGGTGGAGAAGCTGGTCGGGGTCGCCTACCATCGGGTCGACCTGGTGGAGCGGCGTGGCGAGATTGCGGTCCGTGGCGGCATCCTCGACATCTTTCCGCCCACGGAGGAACATCCGCTGCGGGTTGAATTCTTCGGCGACGAGGTTGAGGACATCCGGCCGTTCTCCGTGGCTGATCAGCGGGCGCTGACCGATACCGGAGATGCCGACGGTGGCCGTCACCGGCTGTTCGCGCCGCCCTGCCGGGAGCTGCTGCTCACGCCCGAGGTCCGGGCCCGGGCCCGGGAACTTGCCGCAAAGCATCCCGAGATCCTCGACATTCTTGACAAGATCGCGGATGGCACTCCCGTCGACGGCATGGAGGCGCTCGCGCCGGTGCTGTCCGACCGGATGGTGCTGATGCTCGACGAACTACCCGCCGGAACGCATGTGCTGGTGTGCGACCCGGAGCGGGTCCGTGCCCGCGCCGCCGAGCTGGTGCGCACCAGCCAGGAGTTTTTGGAGGCGTCCTGGAGCACGGCCGCGCTTGGCGGCAGTGCGCCGATCGACCTCGGCGCGGCTGCCTACCGCTCGATCGCGCAGGTCCGCCAGCGTGCCGCCGAGATCGGCCTGCCGTGGTGGTCGGTCAGCCCCTTCAACGTCGGTAGCGGTAGCGGTGCCGGTGCCGGCGAGGAAGATCTTGACGATAACTCCGTCATCTCCAGCCTGCGCCCGGCTACCTCGTATCACGGTGACACGGCGCAGGCTGTCGCTGACATCAAGGGCTGGCTGGCGGACTCTTGGCGCGTCCTGTTGATTACTGAGGGACATGGGCCGGCTCAGCGGCTGGTCGAACTGCTGCGGGATGCCGATCTCGGCGCTCGTCTCACCGACGATGCCAATCTTTCCCGCGGTGTCGCCACGGTCACCTGCGGTCAGCTGGGGACCGGTTTCGTCAGCGATCTGCTGGGGCTCGCCGTCCTGACTGAGACCGACCTCGCCGGTCAGCGCGGCGTGACCACCCGGGACATGCGCCGGATGCCGCACCGCCGCCGCAAGGGCATCGACCCGCTGGCGTTGCGTTCCGGTGACCTGGTCGTCCACGACGCCCACGGGGTCGGCCGCTACGTCGAGATGGTCACCCGGACCGTTGCCGGTGCAACCCGCGAGTACCTCGTTCTGGAATATGCCAAGGGCGACCGCCTCTACGTCCCGACCGATCAGCTTGAACAGGTCACCCGCTATGTCGGTGGCGAGGGTCCGAGCCTTGACCGCATCGGCGGCGGGGACTGGGCCAAACGCAAGGGACGCGCCCGCAAGGCCGTCAAGGAGATCGCCGGCGAACTCATCCGTTTGTACAGCGCACGGATGGCTGCGCCGGGGTACGCCTACGGGCCGGACACTCCCTGGCAGCGGGAGCTGGAGGACGCCTTTCCGTTCCGCGAGACGCCCGACCAGCTCTCAGCCATCGAGGAGGTGAAGGCCGACATGCGCAAACCCGTCCCGATGGACCGGATCATCTGCGGCGATGTCGGCTACGGCAAGACCGAGATTGCGGTGCGGGCTGCATTCAAGGCGGTGCAGGACGGCAAGCAGGTCGCCATTCTCGTCCCGACCACGCTGCTCGTCCAACAGCATTTGCAGACGTTCTCCGAGCGGTATGCGGCATTCCCGGTGACCGTGCGGGCGATGTCGCGGTTCAATTCCGCGTCCGAGCAGAAGGCTGTGCTGGAAGGGCTCGCCAAGGGTGGTGTCGACATAGTCATCGGAACCCACCGGCTGCTGTCGTCCGCGTCCCACTTCAAGGATCTCGGCCTGGTGATAATCGACGAGGAGCAACGGTTCGGCGTCGAGCACAAGGAATACCTGAAGAAGATGCGGACCGCGGTGGACGTGCTCACGATGAGCGCCACCCCGATTCCCCGGACGTTGGAGATGTCGATCACCGGTATCCGGGAGCTGTCGACGATCGACACCCCGCCGGAGGAACGGCACCCGGTGCTCACCTTCGTCGGCCCGAGCGACAACCGGCAGGTCACCGCAGCGATCCGGCGCGAACTGCTGCGAGAGGGCCAGGTTTTCTTCATCCACAACCGGGTGGAGTCGATCGACGCGGCCGCGGCGAGGCTGCGCGAGCTCGTCCCGGAGGCGCGTATCGCCACCGCCCACGGCCAGATGGGCGAGGACGCCCTCGAACAGGTGATGGTCGCGTTCTGGGAAAAGCAGTTCGACGTGCTCGTCTGTACCACGATCGTCGAATCCGGGCTCGACATCTCCAATGCCAACACCCTCATCGTGGAACGTGCCGACGTGTTCGGTCTCTCCCAGCTGCACCAGCTGCGGGGACGTGTCGGGCGTGGTCGGGAACGCGCGTATGCGTACTTTCTCTACCCGCCGGACAAACCGCTCACCGAAACCGCGCACGACCGGCTCGCCACCATTGCCCAGCACGCCGACCTCGGCGCCGGGATGGCCGTTGCCATGAAGGACCTGGAAATACGCGGAGCTGGTAACCTCCTCGGCGGCGAACAGTCCGGGCATATCGCCTCGGTCGGTTTCGATCTCTATGTGCGTATGGTCGGCGAGGCTGTCGCGGATTTCAAGGGGACCGCGGTCGAGGAACTGCCCGATGTCAAGGTGGAACTCCCGGTGAACGCGAGCCTGCCGCACGACTACGTCCCGAGCGAGCGGCTGCGTCTGGACGCCTACCGGCGCCTCGCCGGTGCCGCCGCCGACGACGACATCGCCGAGGTGCGTGCGGAACTGCTCGACCGGTTCGGCGCGCTGCCGGAGCCGGCGGAGAACCTGCTCGCGGTCGCGTCGCTGCGCGTACTCGCCCGCCGCTACGGCGTCAGCGAGATCACCGTTGCAGGCCGTCAGGTGCGGTTCGCCCCGCTGGAACTGCGCGAAAGCCAGATCATGCGCCTGCAGCGGCTGTACAAGGGGTCCGTGGTCAAGCAGGCGGTGCGTACCATCCTGGTGCCGGCACCGGCGGAATCCCCGCGGATCGGTGCCCGGCCGTTGCGCGACCGCGCCGTCCTCGCCTGGGCCGCCGGCGTACTGGACGCCGTCGTGGGTGACTCGATAGCGGCCGCCGCCACCGCAGCATCCGCATCCCGCTGATCCGCCGTTCCGCTTCCCAGGATCATGTCTTTGAGTGTCGCGACCCGCCGGATCCGTTCCAGATGCGTCAGATCCCGGAGGCCCTCATCGTGACCCCTGCGTGTTCTGTGCGATCGTCCACGGCACGGCGCCCGCCGAGATCGTGGCCGCACGACCGAGACGGTGGCGATCATCCCCCACAACCCCGTCACCCGCGGGCACACCATGGTTCTCCCGCGCCAGCACGCCCGGGATATCTGGGACATCACGCCCGCGTCCTGGGCGTCGACCATGGCCTACGCCCACCAGCTCACCGCCCACCTACGCGAAATCCACCAGCCGGCCGGACCCAACGTCATCCAGTCCAACGGCACGGCGGCAACCCAGACTGTGTGGCACCTACACATCCATCTTGTCTCCCGTTGGCACGGCGATCGGTGTGGCCCGATCTGGCCGGCGTAGGATTCCCGTAACAACCAAAACAACCGGAAATGGGGAGCCGTCGCCCTTTTCTGACCTATTCGGTGTGTGTGGCGCGGCCCCTGGTATCAGCACTTCTCCGGTTTCCGGAAGGTGGTTGATCGTGACGTTCAGGATGAGGGGAGTTTCAGGGTGGATGTGTCGCCTCCAGCGAACTTGTCTGGAATTCGTAGCCCGATGATGAACGCCCGCTCGCACGGTTACTAGATAGGGGTCGAGCGCCAGCCACGAGTCGTCGCGGCCGGAAAAATCGCTGAATGCGCGGTCGAGGTATAGGGCGAGGACTATGTCCCGGTCCGAAATCCGTTGCCCGATGTCCCAGGTCGTCAGGTAGACGTTCAGAGTGCGCCAGACGTTTTCCCACCGTGGATGGTGCCATATCGTGATGCAGCCGGGAACGACCAAGCTCATGAATCCGATGGCGTCCGTGAACGTCTTGAACTTATACTCGCGGAAGAGTTCTACCCGACTCTGTGACTCGGCCCCAGGAAACGGGCTCGTGGTTCTTCGCCAACGGTGCAGAGATCCGTTCAGCGCGGCGTCAATCCGCTCGTCCGACAAGGGATCGGGTTTTTCCCGCATTGGCGCCGGGTAGAGACCGAGGTCCGCATGATTCTTGAGCGGAGCCTTCGTCAGCGCCTCGATCCTGCTTATGATTAGTTTGGTGTCGTGATCCCAGTAGTCGCGTCGTATCTCAACCGCCTGGTGACGGGGAAGATCAGCAAGTGAAGTTGGGAACTTGTCCGTGGGCGGCATCCGGGCACCTTGCACAAGAACCGGGAGAACCGCCTTTTTCGTCGCGAGTGCATTCTCGAGTTCTCGGCGTACCCAATCATCTGGTTGATCTATCCTCCGATAGCCGAACTCGTCGCTTACGCGTAACCAGTTCACGCCCATGACAGCGAGGACAACCGGGGCAGCCTGGAGCGCGTCTTCGACCTCGCGAGGCCACTCGTCGCCTATCCCTATCGCGGACGTGTCGAGGAAGACGGCCGCGTCTCCGAGCTGTGCGCGAAGCGTCTCCTGAAGCCTTCCGGCCTCGGCACTGGTGTCATCTCTCCGGTAACTGATGAAGACGACTGTTTCCACCACTGCCCACCTCACGACCAGTCGACACTCTCATTCCCGGGACGCAGACGATTCTAAAGGGAGCGGCCGGGTACGCCTGCCCGCGTCGGCTGAGCCGGCAACACCGGTTGGCGATCCGGCTCTGGCCGATGGGGCCGAACCGAGCCGGATGGGGACTGTCCGACCATCCCATCTCACTGCACTGCACTGCACTGCACCTGCTGCGCTGTGGTCCGCGATGGATCCAGTGGCGGTCGGGCTGATATGCACACCCAGTACGAACAAATGTTCGACTTTGTGGGCATTTCGGGTTATCGTTGATCTATGCAGAGCGCCGCCGCCACCCCAGGCCCGGGCCGGGAGCATCCCGTCCTCGCCGGGCTGGACGCGGTCGCTACCGGCGTGGACGCCCTGGCGCAGGCGACGGTGTGGTCGCTGTCGGATGCCGAGCTGCTGGCGGCGTTGGAGGACGGCG
>NZ_CAUVXP010000074.1:0-28062 GCF_963555955.1 Protofrankia sp. Cas3 | reverse complement strand
AGATGAACAGTGCGGACTGGGCGAGAATCCCCGGCGCCAGGTAGTCAAGATACGGCACGGACCCGGTCGGAATGGCGTGGATCCGGTTGAACGTCACCCCGAAAACAAGCAACCACAGTGCCGGCTGGACGGCCCGGGTGTAGAGCTCCACCCGGTCGTGGCGCAGCTTCTGCAGTTCGACCAGCGACAGTGTCGCGAGCCGCCGGACGAGCAGACGCGCCGCGCCGAGGGGTCCGTCGAGGTCCTGATCGAAGCCGGTTCCGGCAGGAGAACCCCGCAGGCCGCCGCGCTCAACCAACCCGGCTGGCGACACGGCGGATGTGCTGGACGCCATTGAAAGCTCCTTCCTCACCGGGCTCAAATGCACCACCGGTGTGCTGGCGGAATACGTCCTCAAGGCTCGCCTGCGCGCCGAGCGCAGCCTTCAGCTCGCTCGGAACACCGACGGCGCGTACCCGGCCGGCCTGCATGAGCGCAACCCGGTCACACAGGACGTCCGCTTCCTCCATATAATGGGTGGTGAGCAGGACGGCCATCGCGTACTCGGCCCGCAGACCCTGGACGTGTTCCCACACGCTGTCGCGGGCGATCGGGTCCAGCCCGACGGTCGGCTCGTCGAGGATCAGCAGGCGCGGTGCGTTGACCAGCGCCTGAGCCAGCTCGAGACGACGCACCATCCCGCCCGAGTAGGTCCGCGCCATCCGGTCGGCGACCTCGGTCAGCCCCATCGCGGCCATGGCGTCGTTGACCCGGGCCCGGCGCTGGCGCCGCGGCACATCGAACAGGCCCGCGAACAGCGCCACGTTCTCCCGTCCGGTCAGCCCCGAGTCGGCCGAGAGCATCTGCGGCACGTAGCCGATGAGGCGACGTGCTCGGATCGGATGGCGTACCGCGTCCACCCCGAACACGTGCACCGACCCGGCGGCCGGCCGTAGCAGCGTGACGATGGCACGGATCGCCGTGGTCTTGCCGGCCCCGTTCGGCCCGAGCAGCCCGATGATCTCGCCGGCATTGAGATCGAGATCGATCGCGTCGACCGCTGTGTGCTCACCGAACCGGTAGGTCAGGCCCCTCACGGCAAGGGCTGGTGGGTCGCCCGACGCCGCACTGGGCGCGACGGGCACGGGGTGCTCGACAGACATCCGACCTCCACATCGTTTCCTTCGTGCAACTAACTATCTGCTCTTCCGGCTCTCCCGTCACCTGGTCGGTGGTCAGGCCTCCGCCGGCGGGCAGCGAAAAGCCGAGGGCTGGTGCGTCCGGGTCTCGGACGCACCAGCCCTCGGTCGGGATGGAGCAGGTCGCTACCTGTCGTGCTCAGTACCTGTCGGGCTCAGTGTCTGCCGGCAGGCTGGTCAGGAGATTCGCCGGTGGCCTCGCGCGGACCGCCCTCCGCTTCCTCCCCCTCGACGAAGAACCCGGTCACCGCCTTGCCTGCGCGGCGGACGAGACCGCCCGTGGCATGCCCGTTTTCCCCGCCCGGCAACGCCACCCGGTCGGTCGGTACCCGCCGGTGGTCCGGCGTCGGCGGCAACTTCGGACGATGCTGCTCCACGAACTCCCCGTCGGGCAGCTGGTGGATGATCCCGGTCTCGACACCGTGCTCGGTGACGTCCCGGTCGCGGGCCTGCAGGTGGAGGCAGAGCCTCTTGGTCACCGTGAAGGCGATCGGCGGGACGATGATGCAACCGATCCGGCCGGCCCAGGTCATGGCGTTCAACGAGATGTCGAACGTCTTCGCGATGACGTCGTTACCACCGGAGATCCACAGCACCAGATAGAAACTGATGGCCATGGCACCGAAACCGGTGCGGGCCGGGGCCTCGCGCGGTCGCTGGAGCAGGTTGTGCGATGCGGAATCCCCGGTGAACTTCGCCTCCAGGAAGGGGTACACCGCCAGCAGCGTGAACAGGATTCCGGGCAGCACGACGGTCGGCCAGAACACCGCCGGGACGGTATGCCCGAGCCCGCGGAACTCCCACGGTGGGAACAGTCGAGTCGATCCGTCGAGGAAGCCGATGTACCAGTCGGGCTGCGACGCCGAGCTGACGTTACCCGGGTCATAGGGGCCGAAGCTCCAGATCGGGTTGATCTGCGCCAGACCGCCGAGCAGGGCGAGCATCGCGAACACCAGCATGAAGAACCCGGTCGACTTCACCGCGAAGATCGGAAAGACGCGATGCCCGATGACGTTGTGCTCGGTCTTGCCCGGCCCGGGGAAATCTGTGTGCTTCTGGTGCCACAGGATGCCCAGATGGGCGCCGATCAGCGCCAGCAGGATCCCCGGCACCAGCAGAATATGGATCACATACAGCCGGGGGATGAAGTTGTCACCCGGCCACTCGCCGTTGAAGACCAGGAACGACGTCCAGGTTCCGATGACGGGGATCGACTGCGCGATCGAGGCCGCGATACGCAGCCCGGTACCCGACAGCAGGTCGTCCGGTAGCGAGTAACCGGCGAAACCCTCGAGGATCCCCAACACCAGCAGCCCGACGCCGATCAGCCAGTTGACCTCGCGGGGCTTACGGAAGGCGCCGGTGAAGAACACCCGCATCAGGTGCACCACGATTGAGGCGACGAACAGCAGTGCCGCCCAGTGGTGGATCTGACGGAAGACCAGCCCCGCCCGGGTGTCGAAGCTGATGTCGAGGGTCGAGGCGTAGGCCCGGCTCATCTCCACACCCCGCAACGGGATGAAGGAGCCGTTGTAGGGGATCTCGACGTTACTCGGGTCGAAGAACAGCGTCAGATAGATGCCGGTCAGAACCAGGATGACGAAGCTGTAGAGGGCAATTTCCCCGATCATGAAAGACCAGTGGTCGGGGAACACCTTGTTGAGGTTGCGGCGCAGCGCGGCCTGGGACCCGAAGCGCTCGTCGACGGCCCGGTTGAGTTTGCGGACCGGACCGGGTCGCTTGACCAGGGAGGGTGGCGGGACGGTGGTCATGGACGCTCCCAGAAGGCGGGACCGACGGGCTCGGTGTAGTCGCCGTCTCGTGCGATGAAATACCCGTCGTCATCAACAGCGATCGCCAGCTGTGGCAGGGATCGGCTGGCCGGACCGAAGATCGCTCGACATCCGTCCAGAACGTTGAACACCGACTGGTGGCAGGGGCACAGCAGGTGATGGGTCTGCGCCTCATAGAGGCTGACCGGACAACCCGCGTGGGTACAGATCTTGGAGTAGGCGACGTGGCCGTCGTAGGCCCAGTCCTCCCGCCCCGGCCGCGGTCGGTTCGCATCCGGGGGGAGCCGGATGAGGATGGTGACGCTGTCGGCCTTCTGGTGCAGGGTCAGCTGGGGCTCGAACCGGACGCTGCCGTCGGCCGCGGTCACCGGGATTGCCGGGAAGACGGTCTCGATACCACCGATGGCGATGTCACCGAGCGCGACCGGATTACCTTCTCCGTTCACCAACCGGGCACCCTTGGCCCAGTGGCTGTGCTTGAGCTGATCGCCTGGCTTGCGGTTGCTCAGGTTCAGCAACGGCACCACCAGCAGGGCGCCGAGCACGCTTCCCGCGCCCAGCATGGTGCGGCGAACCAACGGTCGGCGGGCAAGGCCGGTATCGGCGAAGCCGAGTGCGACCGTCTCCTCGGTGACGGCGATCTCCTCATCCGAGGAGGCGAAGGGATGACGCTCCTGGACGGCCTCCTCATGCGGCATGAGGCGCTTCGCCCAGAGGATGACCCCGAATCCGATGCCGCCCATGGCCAGGCCCAGTGCGGTGCCCATGCACGGGGTGTAGTACTCGGCATGTTTGTCACCGACGAAGTTGGTGACCACGAAACCGATCGTCCCGACCACCGAGACCATGAACCAGAACGCCACCAGCCGTTCGGCCCTGCGCTCGGCCCGGCGATCGATCTCCTCGGCGTGGGCCGGGGGGATGGCCGCGGCCCGCTCATCGGGCTCGGCCAGCAGGACCGTTGAGCCCTCCTGAGTCGAGTCTGTCTGGTGCGGGGGGGTACCCAGCTGCTCGGGACCGTCGCCGCGGCCCGGGCGCGGTTCGGGCTTGGCGCGGTCGAAGATGCTCTCGCCCTCGGCGGGAACGTCCGGCCCGGACGTCTCGTCGTCTCGCTTGCTCATACCTTCTGCCTCGCTCCGATCCACATGCACACCGCGAGCAGGCCACCGATTCCGACCAGCCAGGCCAGCAGTCCCTCGGGAACCGGGCCGTACTTGCCGAGCGTGCTACCACCGGCGCTCGGCGCCGCGGTGACGTACTTCACGTACTTCGCGATTGCCACAGCGCCGGCAGGGTCGATCTGTCCGGGGCCGAACACGGGCATCGACTCGGGGCCGGTCCGCATGGCATCGATGATCTGTGTCGGGGTGGCCCTGCTCAGGTCGGGTGCGTACTTGCCGTACGTGAGCGGGGCACCCGCGCCCACCGCCTGATGGCACTGGGCGCAGTTCGCCCGATAGAGCTCCCCGCCCTGGGCCAGGTCCGCGTCATCCAGTGCGTTCTTGGTCACAATCGCCGTCTTCGGGCCGCCACCGAGGCTGTCGACGTAGGCGGCCAACTGGTCGATCTGGGTCTGGCTGTAGATCGGGTCCTTGCGCTCGGCCTGCGCGCCCGGTGCGGCGAGCGGCATCCGACCCGTGCTCACCTGGAAGTCCACGGCGGCAGACCCGACCCCGACGAGACTCGGGGCCTGGCCACCGCCCTGGGCGTTCAACCCGTGGCAGCTTGAACAGCCCTGGAGGTACAGCGCCCGGCCCGCCCGGACGGCCTCGTTGGCATCGGGGGTGCTCTGGGCCGTCCCGCGCGGCGCGAGCGCGGTCCACAGCAGCCCGGTGGCCGCAAGCGCCATCAGGAGGACGACAGCGGAGGAACGCCGATGCCGGCGTCGGGATGCGCGGGCAGCGCCCAAGGATGCAGTCATGTCGCTCACTGGAGGAGGTAGATGGTCGCGTAGAGGCCGATCCAGACGACGTCGACGAAGTGCCAGTAGTACGACGTCACGATCGCCGAGGTCGCCTTCTCAGGGGTGAATCTGCCGTAGGTCGACCGGACGAGGACGATCACGAAGGCCACCAGCCCGCCGATCACGTGCAGCCCGTGGAAGCCGGTCGTGAGGTAGTAGACGGACCCGAAGGCATGCGACGAGATCGAGAACTCGTTCTCGCGGAAGTACTCCCACGCCTGGCCGCCCACGAACACCGCACCCATCACCAGCGTGATGAGGTACCAGCGACGCAGGCCGTAGACGTCGCCTCGTTCCGCGGCGAAGACGCCCAGCTGACAGGTCAGGCTCGACAACACCAGGATCGTGGTGAAGACGAGCGCGTAACCGACGTGCAGGTGAACCGGGCCGATCTCGGACCCCGCGGGATCGCCGGTGATCGGCGGCCAGTTGTCACTGTTGACCGACCGGATCGTGTAGTACATCGCGAACAGGGCCGCGAAGAACATCAGCTCCGATGACAGCCACACGATCGTTCCCACGGAAACCATCGAGGGACGGTTGGCCGTGGGGTGCGGCGGCGGAGCCTTCTCAAGGACGGGGGCGGAGGCCACGTCGGTCATTCTGGCACGCGTTCGGCCAGGCGCCACCGTAGGTTCGACATTCGGTAGGACTACGAGCTGTCGAGGGTGCTGGCGTGCCCCGGCCGAAGCGAGGTGACGGAGCCTGTGACCAGTCCCAGCACGCTTGTCCCGGTAGCTCCCCAGGACGTGTTTGCACTGCCCGGCCAGGGACAACTGCCGCCCCCACCGACGGTCGGACGGATGCTCCTGCACCTGACACCCGAACCCGGACCGCTGCTTCTGATCGCCACGATGGCAGGGCTGTACCTGCTCGGAGTGCGCAGGCTCACAGATCGCGGTGACGCCTGGAACCCGTGGCGGACGGCGTCCTGGCTCGCCGGTCTGTTCGTCGTCGGGTACGCACTCGTGGGCGGAATCGCGGCTTACGACACCGCACTGTTCAGCGCCCACGCCGTGCAGCACATGCTGCTGGGCACGGTCGCCCCGATCCCGCTCGCGCTCGGGGCCCCGATCACGCTCGCGCTGCGCGCCCTTCCGCGGCGCTCCCGTGGGCTGCTGGTGGCGGCGTTGCACAGCCGGGTGGCCCGGGTGATGGCCTTCCCGTTGGTCGGTTTCGGCCTGTTCATCGTGAGCCTGTACGGTTTGTACTTCACCAGTCTCTACGAGTCATCGTTGCGGCATCCGGTGCTGCACCTTTTCCTGCACATCCACTTCCTGGTGGTCGGCTGCCTGTTCTACTGGCCGATCATCGGGCTTGACCCCGTCCCCGGCCGGCTGCCTTACTGGGGACGCCTCATCCTGCTGTTCGTGACGTTCCCGCTGCACGCGCTGTGGGCGCTGGCGATGTTCACGACAAACGAGGTCTTCGCCGCGGACTGGTACTCCTCGCTGGACCGGAGCTGGGGGTCGAGCCTGTTGGGCGACCAGCAGACCGGCGCGGGGCTCATGTGGGCCGCGGGCGAGCTGGTCGGTGCGACGGTGTTCGTCGCCCTGTTCATCCAGTGGTCGCGGGCTGACGGGCGCGAAGCCGCCCGCGAGGACCGCCGGCTGGACCGACTCGAACGACTGGCCGCGTCCGCTGCCCCGGGGTCGGCCACCGCCGATCAGGAACCGCAACAGATCCCGGAAACCGACCCCGAGCCGGACCCGGAGGCCGACCTGGTCGCCCGGGAGGCTGCGTACAACGCCTGGCTGGCCAGGCTCGCCGCCGGTGACACCGGGCCCGCCCGCCGGTGACACCGGGCCCGCCCGCCGGCCCATGGAGCCGTCGGCCGGTTGAGCCGGTTGAGCCGGTGCTCTCAGCCGCGCAGCGCGAGATCCGCAATCAGGCTTTTGCGGGCCGCGCCGGTGATCGGTGTCGCCTCGTTGTAGGCGGGGTGGTCGACGACCAGCTCAACCGGCACGGCCGGATCCCGGAAGGCGTCGCGGGTGGAGTCACTGAGCGGGAACCGCAGCATGTGCACGGACACGGTCGGGCTCGGGATGTCCGGGGCCTCGTCCGGCCCGGGGATCTCCTCGCCAGGCACCGGGACCCCGTCGATCTCGAGCCGGATGCTGCGCTGGACACCGGCGAGGCGCTCCAGCTCCGAGCGGACGGTCTCGGCGACATCGAGCTCGATGAAGGCGGTGGCGGTCAGGGCGTGGCTGGCGGGCAGCAGTCGCGAATAGATCTCGATCTCATGGGCGACATCCGCGGGGCTGCGCAGGCGCTCGGCGTAGACCATCTCCTGCACCTGGTAACGCAGGGTTTCCTCGTTCTCGAACTCGAAGAGGAACATGTCACCGACCCGGATTCGCCGTTCCGCCCGGACCGGGAGGATCCGGGTGCGCGCAGCCGGCCGCTGGGCGGCATAGACCTCGGGATCGGTGACGATGTCAGCGACAGTGAGTGCCATCGTTGGAACTCCCAAACGATCCAATGGGTATGGGGCCGACCACAGAAAGCTACCGGCAAGGCCGCCTGGCGGGGCGGTGGCAACCACGTCCGCACCGCCAGGCAGCACCGTCCGGCTGTTACGGACGGTCAGACCTCCTGCTCGGCCTTTTCGTCGGCGACGACCGCGTCGAGCGCCTTCTTGAAGCGTCCGGCGTGGGTCTTCTCGGCCCGTGCGAGCGTGGAGAACCAGTCCGCGATCTCCTCGAAGCCCTCATCGCGCGCGGTCTTGGCGAAGCCCGGGTACATGGCGGTGAACTCGTAGGTCTCCCCCGCCACGGCACTGGCCAGGTTCTTGGTGGTCTTGCCCAGCGGTTCCCCGGTCGCCGGGTCGCCCACCTCGGCGAGGAAGTCCAGGTGACCGAACGCATGCCCGGTCTCGCCCTCAGCGGTGTCGCGGAAGAGCGCGGCGGCGTCGGTGAGGCCCTCGATGTCGGCCTTGCGGGCGAAGTACAGGTAGCGGCGGTTCGCCTGGCTCTCGCCCGCGAACGCCTCCTTGAGGTTCTCGTGGGTCTTCGTGCCGTCAAGCTGCGGCATGTGGCTCTCCTTTGTCGATCGTGATCAACCCGGCCGTCGGGGTGACGGCCGGGATGCTGGCTACCGGCCCGCGTACGGGACACCTAGGTCGGGCCTATGACTGTCGGGCCTGCGACTGTCGGGCCTGCGGTCTGGCAGGACGGACACAGACCACGGAACTGCAGGTCGTAGCCTGTGATCGCGAAACCGGTGTGTCGCGACAGTGCGGCCACCATCTCCACCGGCACAGGAAGATCTATGTCCACCGCCCGCCCGCACCGGTCGCAGACCGCGTGGTCGTGACGCCCGACATTCGCGTCGTACCGGGCGGCCGCGCCGTTGCCGAGGCTGAGCTCAAGGGCGAACCCAGCCCGGACCAACAGCCCCAGGGCCCGGTAGACGGTCGCGGCGCCGATGCCCGGCGCGACCACTCGGACGCGATCGTAGACCTCCGCCGCCGTCGGGTGGTCGTGGGCGGCTCGGAGCACCTCCAGCACTGCGCGGCGCTGAGGGGTGAGGCGGAGATCCTGCTGACTGTTCATGACACGTCCGATGTTGGTGTCCACGTTCACTACCGGCGACGTTCAGCACCAGCAGTGAGAACGAGTCTCACTATCTCTCAGCTCCGACAGCTCCGCAACTGGCAAAACACCCAACGACACATCTATGTCATCCGTGCCACCCGAACGGCGTCAGCATGGCGCAACCGGGCGGGGCCACCGCCGGCAGGCGCCATCGGATAGCCTGCCGGCGGGTTCCCAATCGTCCGGCGCCCGGTCCGATCCCGCCGTCGTTCGCGGAAGATGGATCAGTCGCCGGCCACCGGGCATCACCCAGCCGGCGTTCCACTTGATCGAAAGGCTCGCGGTCGCATGAGTACGGTTCTCGTGTACGCGGACAAGCCCGACGTCCGCGAGCGGGTGAAACTCGCCATCGGTCCGCTACCCGACCCCGAGGTCGGGCCGGTCGAGTTCCTGGAGATGGCCGACGGCGCCGCCGTCATCGACGCGGTGGACCATCGGGAAGCCGACATCTGCATCCTGGATGCGGAGGCGGCGCCCGTCGGTGGCATGGGGCTGTCCCGACAGATCAAGAACGAGATCCCGGACTGCCCGCCCACCGTCCTGCTGGTGGCCCGTCGCGATGACCGCTGGCTGGGCATCTGGTCGCAGGCGGACGCCGTGGTCACCCATCCCGTGGACCCTGCCGAACTCGCCGAGGTCGTCGTCGCGCTGCTGCGCGCCCGACGCTCACCCGCTCGCCGGGTCGGGTCGGCCCCCGCCGTGGGTGCCTGAGCCCCGCTGTGACCGGATTCGGCGAGGCCGTTGAGGAGAGGGCCACTGACAGCGGGCCCCCCGACAGGCCACGCTTGGCCGCGCAGGGCTGGCCCCCACTCCTCGGCGCGCTGTTGCGCGGCGAGGCCCTCGGCGCGCGGGACACCATGTGGGCGATGACCCAGGTGATGTCCGGCAACGCCTCCCCCGCCCAGATCGCGGGCTTCGTGGTCGCCCTGCGGGCCAAGGGCGAGACCGCCGAGGAGGTCGGCGGTCTGGCGCAGGTGATGCTGGACTACGCAGCACCGCTGGACCTCCCCGACGACATCCGTGAACGCGCGGTGGATACCTGCGGAACCGGCGGCGACCAGTCACATTCGGTGAACATCTCGACCATGGCTGCGCTGGTCGTCGCGGGCTCCGGCATCCCCGTGATCAAACATGGGAACCGGGCCGCGTCTTCGGCCTGCGGGTCAGCCGATCTTCTGCTGGAACTCGGCGTCGTCATCGATCTACCACCCGCCGGCGTCGCGACCTGCCTCGCCGAGGCCGGTGCGGCGTTCTGCTTCGCACCGGTCTTCCACCCGGCCATGCGACACGCCGGCGGGCCCAGGCGCGACCTCGGCGTGCCCACCGTCTTCAACATCCTCGGGCCGCTGACCAACCCGGGCCGCCCGGCAAGCCAGGCGGTCGGCGTCGCAGACGCACGGCTTGCGCCCGTCGTCGCCGGTGTTCTGGCCGCGCGCGGGACCCGGGGGCTGGTGTTCCGCGGTGACGACGGGCTCGACGAGCTCACGCCCACGACCACCTCAACCGTATGGATGGTCGCGGACGGCGCGGTGCGGATGGAGACCTTCGACCCACGCGACGTCGGTATCGTCCCCGGCGACCCCACGGCGCTGCGAGGAGCCGATGCCGCCTACAACGCCGCGGTGACCCGGGAGCTGCTCGCGGGGGGACGTGCCGGGCCGGTGCGTGACGCAGTCCTGCTCGCCGCCGCGGCCGCGCTGGTCGCCGCGACCGGACCCACTGCCGCACCCGTGACCGAACAGCTAAGCCGCCAGCTTGGTCGGGCCGCCTGGGCGCTGGATTCCGGTGCGGCCGAAGCTGCTCTGGGGCGATGGGTCAGGACGAGTCAGACCGCCGCGGCTGCGGCGGTCTGATCCACCACGTCAGCGGCGGCCACGTCGGCGGCGCGGACGCATCGCGGTCGCACTAGTTCTCCGGTACGGGCGGGTGCCAGAAGTTCTCGAAGAGCAGGCACACGACGAACGTCACTGTCATGATTGCCCCGATAAGGGCCAGCCACACCCCGAAGACGATGCCGAACAACACCAGACAGGCACCGGCGGCGATGAAGAAGGGGTAGTAACTGCCCGGGGTGAAATGCCCGAGCTCGCCGGCGCCGTCGGAGATCTCGGCATCGGGGAGATCCTGCGGCCGGGCTCCGATCCGGCGGGCGGTGAACAACAGGTACCCGCCGACGAGCAGGCCGAGGCTGCCGCACAGGGCGAGTGCGACCGTGCCGGTCGGGTCCTTCGACGTGAACCAGTAAACGATGTCGACCACCGTGCAGAAAATCGCAAACACGAGGAAGACGACGCCCTCGATCTTCATGGCTGCTGCTCCGCTCCAGCTTCTTCCGGGCCCGGCTTATCTGCTCTCGGGTGCGGCGTGATAATCGATTGTTCCGGCTGCCTGGGGATAATGCAGGTCGAAGGCAGGCCGTTCCGACCGGATGCGTGGCAGCGAGCGGAAGTTATGCCGCGGCGGTGGGCAGGATGTCGCCCATTCCAGGGAGTTTCCATAACCCCAGGGGTCGTCCACAACGGCCAGCTCGCCCTTCTTGTAGGAGCGCCAGACATTGTACATGAACGGCAGGGTCGACGTGGCCAGCAGGAAGGCCCCGGCCGTGGAGATCGTGTTGTAGGTGGTGAACCCGTCGGTCGGCGAGTAGTCGGCCACCCGTCGCGGCATGCCCTTGACGCCTAGCCAGTGCTGGATCAGGAAGGTCAGATGGAAACCGAAGAACAGCGTCCAGAAATGAATCTTCCCGAGCTTCTCGTCGAGCATACGCCCGGTCACCTTCGGGAACCAGAAGTAGATCCCGGCATACGCCGCGAAGACGACCGACCCGAATACCACGTAGTGGAAGTGGGCCACGACAAAGTAACTGTCACTGACGTGGAAGTCGATCGGTGGGCTCGCCAGCAGCACACCGGTCAGACCGCCGAACAGGAAGGTCACGAGAAAGCCCAACGCGAAGAGCATCGGCGTCTCGAAACTGATCTGACCCCGCCACAGGGTGCCGATCCAGTTGAAGTACTTCATACCCGTCGGCACCGCGATCAGGAAGGACAGGAACGCGAAGAAGGGCAGCAGGACCGCGCCGGTGACGAACATGTGGTGCGCCCACACCGCTACCGACAGCGCTCCGATTCCGATCGTGGCGAAGACGAGGCCCTTGTACCCGAACAGCGGCTTACGGGAAAAGACCGGCAGCACCTCGCTGATGATGCCGAAGAACGGCAGGGCGATGATGTAGACCTCGGGATGACCGAAGAACCAGAACAGGTGCTGCCACAGAATCGCGCCGCCGTTGGCCGCGTCGAACACGTGGGCACCCAGGCGCCGGTCGGCTTCCAGGGCCAGCAGCGCGCCGGCGAGCACCGGGAAGGCCACCAGTACCAGGATCGAGGTGACGAGGAAGTTCCAGCAGAAGATCGGCAGCCGGAACATCGTCATGCCGGGGGCGCGCAGACAGAGGATCGTTGTGATCATGTTGACGGCACCGAGGATGGTGCCGAGTCCTGACAGCGTCAGGCCCAGGATCCACAGGTCGGCGCCGGAACCTGGCGAGTAGACCGCGTTGTTCAGCGGCGCATAGGCGAACCAACCGAAGTCCGCCGCGCCGTTCGGGGTCAGGAAGCCGGCGATGACGGTCAGGCTTCCGAAGAGGAAGAACCAGAACGACAGGGCGTTGAGCCGTGGGAACGCCACGTCCGGCGAGCCGATCTGCAGCGGGACCAGGAAGTTCGCGAACGCGAACGCCATGGGCGTGGCGAACATCAGCAGCATCAGCGTGCCGTGCATGGTGAAGAGCTGGTTGAACTGCTCGTTCGACAGGAACTGCAGACCTGGCCGGGCCAGCTCCGCCCGCATCATCTCGGCCATGATTCCGGCGAAGAGGAAGAACGCGAAGGCCGTCACGCCGTACATCACGGCGATGTCCTTGTGCGACGTCGTGCGCACATAACCGAGCAGGTTGGTGCGCAACGTGGCGTGGCGTTCCTCGACGTGGCCGGCTGGCGGCTCGTGCACCAGTGTCACTGTCCGCTCCCGCGAGTGGTAGTTCCGGCGGATGTCTGGGTGGTCGCCCCGGCCGCACTCAGCGCGGCCGGCCGGGTCCGCTCGGCGATGAACCGGTCGTACTCGTCACCCGGGACGACCTTCACATAGAAGTTCATCCGATCGTGATCGACCCCGCACAGCTCCGCACAGCGACCGATGAACGTCCCGGTCTTGGTGATCGTGAGCTGGAACTGGTTGATCCGACCGGGAACGACGTCCCGCTTGAACAGGAACTCGGGCACCCAGAAGGAGTGGATGACATCCGGGGACGTCTCGATGAAACGGATCGTGCGGCCCTGCGGGAGTACCAGCACCGCAGGTTCGCCGGGCTGCCCGGTGACCTCCACCGGGATCGTGCCGTTCTGGCCCGTGTCGAGGTACCGGAACTGCCAGTTCCACCGGAAACCGATCACGTTGACCGTGACGTCCGGCTTGGCCGGAAGTTTGTCGATCACGACCTCGTCCCGGGCGGTGTAGTAGAACAGCCCGGCAACGATCACCAGCGGCACGATCGTGTACAGGATCTCGACCGGGAGGTTGTACCGCACCTGGCGGGGCAGCTCGTCCGACTTCTTGCGGAACACGATGATCGCATAGAAGATCAGACCCCAGGTGAACACGCCGACGGAGAGCGCCGCGATCGCAGAACCCCGCCACAGGTTCAGGATGCGGGGCGTGAGGTCCGTCACCCCGGTCGGAAAACCGAAGTTGGGTACATCACACGCGGTGGCCGCCACCGCCAGCAGCGCGAAGCCGGTCACCAGCCGTAGCGCCCGCCACGGGGAACCGGATCGGCCAGGGCGCCAACCAACGCTCCTCGCGCGGTTCGTGCTCCCCACCGACGGAGCGTCGGAGGCAGTCGCCATCTCGACATCGGCGGGCAACGGCCGAGTTCGGCCGAAGGATCGGGTCACCAGGTCCTGCCTCCCACGAATGCGCCGATCCGACCGAACCAAGCGGTCGGCGCAAGGCTCTTCGACAAGCTGTAGATGCTGCGGCAGGAGCGTATCCCAGCCGCACCGCCGGCATCTCGTCAGAGCCTGACTCGGCGTCCCAAAGGACGAGACTCGGACCACATCCCAGCGCTCGCAGGCCACCCGACGGGGTGCCAAGACCGACGGGGCGCCACGGCCGGCCGTCGGAATACCGTGAGGAACGTGCCGGCCTACCTTGATCACGCATCCACGGCTGTCCTGCACCCCGCGGCCCGCGAGGCCCTGCTGGCGGCCCTCGACGACGGCTGGGCAGACCCCGCCCGCCTGTACCGCGATGGGCGTCGGGCCCGCATGGTGCTCGACGCCTCCCGGGAGACGGTCGCCGCGGTGCTCGGCGCCCGCCCCGACGAGGTCAGCTTCACATCGTCGGGTACCCAGGCGGCACAGCTGGCGATTCTCGGCGCGGCCGGCGCCCGGCGGCGGTCAGGGACGCGGCTGCTGATCAGCGCCGTTGAACACTCCTGCGTTATGCACGCCGCCCAATGGCACGAAAACGCCGGCGGCACGGTCGACACGGTCGGCGTCGACCGATTCGGCCGGGTCGACCCGGCGGGTTTCACTCCCCCACCGGGCACGGCGCTGGCCAGCCTGCAACATGCCAACCACGAGGTCGCGACCATCCAGCCGGTGGCCGCGGTCGCCGATGTGCTGCACACCGCGGGTGTCCCGTTGCATGTGGACGCCGCCATGTCAGCCGGGCGGATCCCGGTGGACGTCGCCGCGCTGGGAGCCGACCTGCTCAGCGCCAGTGCGCACAAGT
The DNA here is from genome assembly GCF_963555955.1 of Protofrankia sp. Cas3. Classification (NCBI taxonomy): domain Bacteria; kingdom Bacillati; phylum Actinomycetota; class Actinomycetes; order Frankiales; family Frankiaceae; genus Protofrankia; species Protofrankia sp. Cas3. The sequence continues at coordinate 13,736 of NZ_CAUVXP010000074.1, read as the reverse complement.
TCGGCGGGCCGGCAGGAGTGGGCATCCTGGTCGTGCGGACCGGGCGTCGATGGCGCAACCCGCTACCCACCGACGAACGCGAGGGTGGCCGGGTGGGCGGCTTCCCCAACGTCGCGGCAATCGTCGCGACGGCAGCGGCCCTGCACGCCCGGACCATTGAGATCGCCGATGAGACACCGCGCCTGGCCGGCTACGTCGAGCGGCTGCGGACCCTTCTCCCCCACCTCGTTGCGGACCTCGAGCTACTCGGCGACCCGGATCCGGCCACCCGGCTGCCGCACCTGCTCGCGTTCTCGTGCCTGTACGTCGACGGAGAAGCGCTGCTCGGCGAGTTGGACCGGGCGGGAATCGCGGTCAGCAGCGGCTCCAGCTGCACATCGGACACCCTCACCCCCAGCCACGTGCTGGCCGCGATGGGTGTACTGACCCAGGGCAACATCCGGGTGTCGTTCGGCCGCGAATCCGACAGTGCGGATGTGGACGCCCTGCTGGCGGTCCTACCCGAGGCGGTTGCCCGGGTCCGCGAGCGGGCCGGGGCCGTCGGCCTGTGAGATCGGCCGACCGTGACGACCACAGCGACCGCGACCACAGCGACCGCGACCACAGCGCCTGGGACGCTGCGTGGAACGGCGCCCGCCTCACGGTGGACGCGCGTGGACGACGGTGCCCGCTACCGATCATCGAACTCGCACGCCGCATCCGCGACATCGACGTCGGCGCAGACCTGCAACTGTGGGCGGACGACCCTGCGGCCGCGCATGACGTCCCTGCCTGGTGCCGGATGCGTGCCCAGGAGCTGATCTCGACCCGCGAGCTGGCCGACGGAGGGACGGCCTACCTCGTCCGCAGGCTCTCCTAGAGCGACCGGCAGATGCGGGGTGATCTCCGCAACAGCCTCCGACCCGTAGGCCTGCGACCGAGCCCGTGTCGACCGGTGACCGGTCGACACGGGCGTCACCAGCTACTACCGCTGGAAGGTCAGACCGGGACGCATCCCGACCCGCAGCGCCCGGATCAGTGGAAGGAGTCGCCGCAGGCGCAGGAACCCGCCGCGTTGGGGTTGTCAATCGTGAAGCCCTGCTTCTCGATCGTGTCGACAAAATCGATCTTCGCGCCACCGAGGTACGGGGTGCTCATCCGGTCGACCGCGACCCTGACACCCGAGAAGTCCAGGACGGTGTCGCCGTCGAGCTGACGCTCGTCGAAGAAGAGCTGGTAGCGCATGCCGGAGCAGCCACCGGGCTGCACGGCGATCCGCAGCTGGAGGTCGTCACGACCTTCCTGCTCAAGCAGGTTCTTCACCTTGCTCGCGGCCACGTCGGTCAGGATGACGGTGGTCGGCCCGGTCGCTGTGTCCGTGCCGGTCACGGTGTCAGTCGTCGCGTCCTGGACGGTCATGGAGACTGCTCCCTAGGTTCCCTTGGGGCCCGCGCCTGCGCGAAAGAACTAATGATCGCGCATCCGAGGGCCGGTCGAGCCCTTGTTGTCAAGTGTGGCCGGTATTCGTCTACCCACATTGCGTGTGCACTCTGTGTGCAACCGCACGAGATGTCGGTAAATATTGCCATTCGTACAAATGTCGCCGTTCATGCCATCGCGGCGGTAGCCGTCATCCACAACACCTACTCGCAACACCGCATGCCGCGATCGCCTTCCCATCGTACGCAGGACCTCAGCGGACGACCAAGCACAGCGCGAAGAGCTGTGATCGTGAACTCCTCCGGTCGACGACGGCACGTGCGTGCCCGGCGAGTTAGAGTCGTGTCGACCATTCGTCTACGAGAAGGCTGCCAGACCACCTCCCGGTGGCCGGCGGGCGCACAATCAGGACTCAGCGGTGCGCGCCCGCAGGCCCCGAGCGAGCCGGTCGGCCGGTCGACCGGAGGAGCGAGCATGACGATCAACCCCGCGCTCGACCGCGCCGCCATCACGCCGCTGCAACTCCCACCGAATCCGCTCACGCTGCTGTTGCTGGGTCGCGGTGCCGATCCCGACAGCGAGCGTGGGGTCGACTGCCCCGGTGCGCTGCCGCCGGCATCCGATCCGAACCTGGTTGAGCGCGCCGCCGCGGCCCGGGCTGCGCTCGGCGCCTCCGTCTTCGTACTCGGGCACCATTACCAGCGGGACGAGGTCATCGCCTTCGCGGACGTGACCGGCGACTCGTTCAGGCTCGCTCAGCAGGCCGCCGGACGCCCCGAAGCCGGCCACATCGTCTTCTGCGGCGTGCACTTCATGGCCGAAAGCGCCGACATCCTCACCGGCGACCACCAGCAGGTGATCCTTCCCGACCTCGCCGCCGGCTGCTCCATGGCCGACATGGCCGCGCTCGAACAGGTCGAGCAGGCATGGGAGACGCTGGCCGACGCCGGGCTCGCCGAAGGTACCGTCCCGGTCAGCTACATGAACTCCACTGCCGCGATCAAGGCGTTCACCGGGCGGCACGGCGGCACGATCTGCACCTCGTCCAATGCCCGGCGGGCACTTGAGTGGGCGTTCGGACCCAAGCGCCGCGGCGAGCGGGTGCTGTTCCTGCCCGACCAGCATCTCGGCCGCAACACGGCGGTGCTGGAGATGGGTATGGCACGTGAGGACTGCGTGGTCTACAACCCGCACCGCCCGGGTGGCGGTGTTGCGGCGGCCCGGTTGCGCGACGCGCGGATGATCCTGTGGCGAGGCCACTGCTCGGTGCACGGCCGGTTCAGTCGCGCGTGCGTGGACGACGTCCGCGCCCGCATACCCGGCGTCACCGTGCTGGTTCATCCCGAGTGCCAGTATGAGGTCGTCACCGCTGCGGACATGATCGGATCGACGGAATACATCATCAGAGTCGTCGACGAGGCACCGCCGGGCAGCGCGTTCGCCGTGGGCACCGAGCTGAACCTGGTGCAACGGCTCGCGAACCGGCATCCCGACAAGACCGTCGCCTTCCTGGACCGTACGGTGTGCTATTGCTCGACGATGAACCGTATTGATCTGCCCCACCTCGTGTGGGCACTCGAGTCCCTCGTGCGCGGCGAGACGGTCAACCGCATCACGGTCGATCCCGATGTCGCGACACACGCCCGAAAGGCCCTTGACCAGATGCTGGCGCTCCCCTGATGGCCCTGTTGAAACGACGTACGACGGCGCCGGGCGCACCCACCGACCCGTCAGCCGCCGGCCCGACCAGCGGTGAGCCGGCCCAGGCGGGCGTCCCCGTCGGTAGTGGGAACGGGTCAGGTAAGGGACGCCCCACCCCCAAGCGCAGCGACGCCCGCGCGGCCCGCGCCCGCGGCGGCAGCGCCCTGGCGACCCCGGGGTCGGGTAAGGCCGCCCGGGCGAACTCCCGCGGCGAGCGACGTCGCCAGTCCCAGGAGTACCGGACTGCGATGATGTCGGGGGATGTCAGCAAGCTGCCCCCGCGCGAGCGTGCCCCCGAGCGTGTACTGGCCCGGGACTTCGTCGACGCCCGCCGCAATGTGGGGCCGTTCTTCCTCGCCGCCGCCGCGGTGTACTTCGTCGGCGGGCTCGTCCCCAACGTGTACATCCGGCTGATCGCCACCTACCTGATGCTGCTGGGCATCCTCGCCGTGGCCGTCGACTCGATCGTGCTGTCCCGCCAGGTCAGCCGCAGGGTTGGCGAGAAGTACCCGGACTCACCGGTCAAGGTGCGCGCGTACAGCGTGCAACGCGCCCTGCTACCGGCCCGCTGGCGGATGCCGCGGCCCCGGGTCACCCGCGCCGGCAGCGGCCGCTGACCCGGCCGGACTCGCCCGGGCGACACATCAGGCCCAGCCAAAGAAGATCTGGGACCAAATGCGGCAACAGGGTCGGATGCGTCCGAAAAACCTCGTAGTACTACTCTTCGGTACGTTCCGCTGTTCGGACGGACGCCGGTCCTGACCGGTAACGACCGGACCGCATCGTCCTGGCGGCGTGGGCGGTGGCCGCCGTGCGGCCCCGTCCAGGGGGAGGGCGACGCCCCTTATCGAGGGGTAGTACGTGAAACGCACAACCGTATACCTGCTGACCGCGGTCGCTCTGGTCGTTCTGGCCGCATGCGAGCCGAATCTTCCGGCCGGCGGCCCAGCAGCGACATCGAGCGCGTCCGGTGTGGCCGGGCCTGCGGCTGGAACATCACCGTCCGCTGCCCCAGCCACACCGACGACAGCCGTGAACGCATCCACAGCTGTTCCGCCGACCGGCATGACATCAGCCAGTGCAGGGCCATCCAGTTCAGGCGCGGCCGTGCCGGCACCGACGGCCGACGGCTTTGCCGCCGGCACGACCGGTGGCGCGGCCGGGGCCACGGTGACGGTCACGACCGCGGCGGACCTCGCCAGGTACGCCGGCGCGGACCAACCGTACGTACTCACGGTCACCGGAGTGATCGCACTCACCGGTCAGATCAAGGTCGCCTCGAACAAGACAATCGTCGGGGCTGCGAAGGGCGCTGGTCTCACCGGTGGCGGGCTGAACATCCGCAATGTGACCAACGTGATCGTGCGCAACCTGACCATCAGCCTGGCAACGGGCACCGATGCGATCAGCGTCTACGGCTCCCAGCATGTGTGGATCACTCAGAACGACCTCTCCAGCGACATGACGCACGGCAAGGACTACTACGACGGCCTGCTCGACATCACGAAGGCTTCCGATCTCGTCACCGTGTCGTGGAACCGGTTTCACGACCACTACAAAGTGATGCTCATCAGCGCGAGTGACGACGACACCGCCGACCGGGGCAAACTGCATGTCACCATCCATCACAACTGGTTCACCAACGTGAACTCACGGCTGCCGAGCCTGCGCTTTGGCACCGGCCACGTCTACGACAACGTGTTCCAGACAGCCGACACCGCCGTCAACTCGCGGATGGGTGCGGTGGTTCTCCTTGAGTCCAACGTCTTCCGCGGCGTCGGCACCCCGGTGATCACAACCGGCTACAGCACGGAGCCCGGGACTGCCATCCTGTCGTCCGACCACCCGAACGACTTCGGTAATGCCACCCCGGCCGGAACCGCCGCCAGCAGTTCCACTGTTCAACTGCCATATGCCTACCTGGCCGAACCGGCGGCGACCATCGCCGCATCCGTCCCGGCTGGTGCCGGACCACGCTGACCTGCTCGCCGCGCCGGGTTCCCGGCACGGGGCCGGGGCATCCGGGTATCACCCGAGCCTCGGCCCTGGCCGTAAATCATAGGGTGGTTATGTGGAGCATCGACGACTGGGACGCAGCGGACTGAGCGTCAGTGAAATCGCGTACGGCAACTGGATCACCCACGGTGATCAGATCGAGCGGGATCAGGCGATCTCGTGCGTGCACGCTGCTCTGGACAACGGGATCACCACCTTCGACACCGCCGACGTGTACGCGGGCACGAAGGCCGAGGTTGTGCTGGGCGAGGCGCTGGACGGGATACGCCGCGAATCCTACGAGTTGTTAACCAAGGTGTTCTGGCCGACCGGACCCGGCCCGAACGACCGCGGTCTGGGGCGCAAGCACATCATCGAGTCCTGCCACGCCTCGCTGCGGCGGCTGCGCACCGACTATCTCGATCTCTACCAGGCACACCGCTACGACCCGACCGTGCCGTTGGAGGAGACCCTGCGGGCCTTCGACGACCTGGTGCGGGCCGGCAAGGTGCTCTACGTCGGTGTCTCGGAGTGGACCGGCGCGCAGATCGCCGACGCGGTACGGATCGCCGCGCAGGCCGGCTACGACCAGATCATTTCCAACCAGCCGCAGTACTCGATGCTGTGGCGGACGATCGAGTCCGAGGTCATCCCGACATCCCGCGCCGCCGGCATCGCCCAGATCGTCTGGTCACCGGTGGCGCAGGGTGTACTCACCGGCAAGTACCTGCCGGGAGCGCCGCGACCCGAGCACACCCGCGCGGTCAGTGAGGCCGGCTCGGGTGTCATCCGACGCCTGCTGCGGGACGAGATTCTCGCCCGGGTCCAGGACCTGTTACCCGTAGCGGCCGACGTCGGCCTGTCCCCGGCACAGCTGGCCGTCGCCTGGGTGCTGCAGAACGACAACGTGGCCTCGGCGATCATCGGAGCATCCCGACCGGAGCAGGTCGAGGAGAACGTCAAGGCGTCGGGAGTAAAGCTGGACCAGGAGATCCTGGCTTGGATCGACGCGGTGCTCAGCGATGTGATCGTGACCGACCCGGATGCCGTATGACCGGCTAGTCCACGGAACGGAGGCTCATCGGGCCGTAGACCTTGCGGCCGGCGTCTTCCAGCACCACCTGCTGGACGCCGGCCTCCAGCAGCTCCCGCCAGGTCTCCCCCAACCAGGTCTCGGCGTCGCTCTGGGTCGGGAACGACTCCGACGAGGACGCACCCGCAGGCCCGGCCGCGACCGCGGCACCGTCCTCGGCCTCGAAACGCCACGTCCAGCTCACCGCATGGTCCCCCTCTGTCGTCCCGTCCATGTCGTCCTCCTGCCAGGGTCATCTTCTCTGGATAGGCAGGCTCCATCCAACACGGTCAGCACTCCGGCGGCCCATCCCGGCCACCCTCCCGGCCCGTGTTAGAGCGCGACACAACCGAGAGCGCGACACAACCGAGGGCGCGACACGACCGACAAGTGGCTCGCCCAGGCCCCGGGCATCCGATGCCCCGTCGAGGTCCTGTCCTGATCTCCGGCAAGGCGTGACCGGTCGCACACCCTGAGCCTATCCATTTCGCCGCAGAGCACCGGCGTGCGAAAGTCGTGAACCGCCGGTCGGTGGTCTCCGGCCGGCGCCCGTACGATCCGGCGCCCGTACGATCCGGCGGACGGGTGGACGTGTCGAACAGAGGAAGGAAGCCGTGTTCACAGCTTCAGATGGCGTCATGCCAACGTTCTCCGGGACGACAACGGTCACCGGGATGACAGTGCTCGCCGAAACCGTCGGGTCGACCAAGGCGCCGCTGGAGTGGTGGGCGGTCGGCCTGGTCACGATCGGCGCGATCCTGCTGCTCGGACTCGTCATCACCATCATGACGTTGGCCGACCGCAAGCGCCACCCCCACCCCCATGCCCACCCCCGCGCCGAGCCGCAGGAGCCGCCGGCGTGAGAACGTCACCCGCGTGCGGCTGAGACTGCTCGGCACCGGATCGGCCGACGGCTGGCCCAATCCGTGGTGTGAATGCGCGTCGTGCCGCTGGGCGCGGGAACACGAGGTACGCACCCAGACCGCGGTCCTCCTCGACGAGGTCATGCTCATCGACTGCGGGCCGGACGTGCCGCGGGCCGCCACCCGTTTCGGGGTGCGGCTCGCAGGCGTGCGGCACCTGCTGTTCAGCCACGCCCACCCCGACCACACCGGGCCCGCGGCGCTGATGTGGCGGGCGTGGACAACCGTGGCCGACCAGCCGCTGGACGTCGTCGGGCCACCGGCCTGTCTGGAGGCCTGCCGCGCCTTCGTGGGCCCGTGGGACGTCACGGATGTCGATCAGGTTGCTGGTGGCTCAGGTGGATCTGGACCGCTTCGGTTCCACCCGGCGCTCGCGGGCGACGTGCTGAGACTCGGTGGCTTCGAGATCCGGCCGGTGGCCGCCAACCACGGGGACGCGGTCATCGGGCCGGCGGTGCTCTACGACGTGACGACACCGGACGGCGGACGGCTGCTCTACGCGTGTGACACCGGCGCGCCGCTGCCGCGCCAGACCCTGGAGGCACTCACCGGTCGGGCGTTCGACGTGGTGCTGATGGAGGAGAACAACGGTGACCGCCCGGGGTTCGGTGACCACTTGGACCTGCCCGGCTTCGCGAACGTCCTCGCGCAGTTGCGGCAACGCGACGCGGTGGTCGACACGACCCTGGTCATCGCCGTCCACCTGAGCCACCGCAACCCGCCCGGGGATGCGCTCGCCCAGCGGTTGGCGTTCATGGGCGCGCAGGTGCACCCCGACGGGACCGTGCTCGACATCACACCGGCCACCGCGCCTGCCGCGTTCCGCGGAACGCAACGAACACGTCCTGATCTGGGGCCGGGGTCGCTGCCCAGGCCGTACCGCATCCTGGTCACCGGGGGTGCCCGGTCCGGCAAATCCGTGACAGCCGAGCAACGCCTGGCCGCCTGGCCGGGTGTTGTGTACGCGGCCACGGCGGGGCCGGTCACCCCCGGCGACGCCGAGTGGGCCGCCCGGGTGCACGCCCACGCCACGCGCCGGCCGTCGCACTGGACGACGGTGGAGACCGCCGATCTGGTGCCCCTGCTGCGCGTCGAGGGCTCACCCCTGCTCGTCGACTGCCTCACGCTGTGGCTGACCGCCCACCTCGACGGGGACTGGCCGGCCCGGGTCGACGAGCTGGTCACCGCCTGGCGCAACACCCGTCGCCACGTGGTTGCGGTGACCAACGAGGTCGGCTCGGGCATCGTGCCTGCGACCGTGGTGGGACGCCGCTTCCGCGACGCGCTCGGGCGCCTGAACGCCGCGATCGCGGCCGAGTCCGACGAAGTCTGGCACGTTGTTGCCGGCATCCCCACCCGCCTACGCTGACCCGTGCTCCAGCACCTGCCGTGATCTGCGGATCGGCCTGGAAGAATGAAGGAGTTCGAAGAAACATGCGGGAGAACGTGCGGGAGAACATGCGGGAGGTTGTGGGCTTGAACGATCACGAGGTGCCGTCGCTGCGCAGGCAGGTCGAGGCCGCCGTCTCCGGCGCGATCGACCGGGCGCTGCCCGAGCTCGCGGGGGCGGACCCGGTGGTCCGCCACTCCGAGCACGCGGACTTCCAGTCCAACGCCGCGCTCGCGCTGGCCAAACGCGCCCGCCGCAAGCCCGCCGACCTGGCAGCGTCCGTGGCCGATACCCTGCGCCGCGACACCGAAGGCGACACCGAAGGCGACACCGACGCCGGGACCGGTGCCCTGGTGGCCGCCGTCACCGTCTCCGGACCGGGATTCGTCAACCTGGTCATGTCCGACACCGCGCTCTGGCGAGCGGTGGCGGCACGGCTGGCAAGCCGTCACCTCGGGGTCGGTACACCGCAGCAGGGCCGCCGCACGGTCATCGACTACTCCGGTCCGAACATCGCCAAGGAGATGCACGTCGGTCACCTCCGGACGACGATCATCGGTGACTGTCTGTCCCGCGTGCTCGCCTTCCTCGGCGCGGATGTGCTCCGCCAGAACCATCTCGGCGACTGGGGCACCCAGTTCGGGATGCTCATCGAGTACCTCGACGAGCATCCCGACGTCGCGTGGCACCGCGACGAACTCGCCGACGGCACGTCGGCCGTCTCCGCGCTCAATACCCTGTACCGGGCCGCCCGGGCCGTGTTCGACGCTGATCCTGACTTCGCCGACCGGGCCCGGCGTCGCGTTGTCGCGTTGCAGGCCGGCGATGAGGCAACCGTCACCCGGTGGCGGGAGATCGTCGCCGAGTCGGAGTTCGCATTCAGCGAGATATACCAGCGGCTCGGTGTGCTTCTCACCGCCGCCGACTCGGCGGGCGAGTCCTTCTACAACCCATGGCTGCCCGAAGTCGTCGACGAACTCACCCAGGCCGGTATCGCGGTGGCAAGCGACGGCGCGCTGTGCGTGTTCTCCGCCGACATCACCGGCCCGGACGGCGATCCGGTACCGCTGATGGTCCGTAAAACCGACGGCGGCTACGGATACGACACCACCGACCTCGCGACGATCCGCTACCGCATCCGCGAACTCAAGGCCGACCGGATTCTCTATGTCGTCGACGCCCGCCAGGCACTGCACTTCCGACTCGTGTTCGAAGCCGCCCGGCGCGCCGGTTGGCTCACCGACGACATCGACGTCACACACCTCTCCTATGGAACCGTGCTCGGTCCCGACGGGCGTCCGTTCAAGACCCGCTCGGGTGACACGGTCAAACTGATGGACCTGCTCGACACCGCCGTCGGGCGGGCCCGGGAAATCGTCACCGAGAAATCTCACGATCTCGCCCCGGCCGAGCTCGACCAGATCGCCGAACAGGCGGGTATCGGCGCGGTCAAATACGCGGACCTGTCCACTTCCCGCACCAAGGACTACACCTTCGACGTCGAGCGAATGGTGTCCTTCACCGGGAACACCGGCGTGTACCTTCAGTATGCGCACACGCGGATCTGCTCCATTCTCCGCAAAGCCGACGATGAATCCGCCGATGTCGACACGGCGCTTGTACTGCATCCCGCCGAACGCGCGCTGATACTCGCGTTGGACGCCTTCGGCGACACACTCACCGACGTCGGCCAGGCGCTCGAACCCCACCGGCTCTGCGGCTACCTCTACGACCTGGCGAAGGCATTCACCGATTTCTACGAAGCCTGCCCCGTCCTGTCCGCGGCGCAACCGACGCGCGGCAATCGCATCGCGCTGTGCCGACTGAGCGCCGCAACGCTGCGCCGTGGCCTGAACCTCCTCGGTATTGCCGCACCGGAACGCCTGTGATCCCGTTCAGCTCCCGCCTGCCCCCCGGTGCGTAGGTCGACCGGTTCGACGGCGCTGGACGTGATGGCCGCGGTGACCGGACGGACGATCACCGACGTCGCACTGGGCGCCCTTGTGGTGGCCCGCCGTTATCTCATCAGCGGCAACGACGACGAAACGGCCGATGCCACCGACACCGAACTGCTCCAGCGCCTCGGTGTCCTGCGCCCGGACGGCGCCCTCACCCAGGCCGGCGTGCTGCTCTTCTGCCCGGCACCACGGTCGCTCATCGAGCTGACCCGGTTCGACGTCCCCGGCGGTGATGTTCTCAACCCACCGACCGATCTTTCCGGGCTGGCCCTCATCGAACAGCTCGCCGCGGTCGAAAGCGATCTCCTGGCGTTCAACGTCGCGACCACCGTCCACCGCGGGTTCGCCGAGATCCCCGTCCGGCAGATCCCGCCTCGTTCTGTGCGCGAGGCCCTGCTCAACGGGCTCGTACACCGCGACTGGATGCGTCCGGATCCGGTCACTGTGATCTGGTTCGACCACGACCACGTTCTCGAGGTGGAAAGCCCCGGCGGCTTTGCCGGCGGCGTGACCCAGGACACCGTGCTTTCCCGCAGGTACGCCCGCTACCCGGCCCTGTCTGATCTCTGCTGTGCGCTGCGGCTGGTGGAGAAGCAGGGTGTCGGTGTCGACCGCATGTACCGAGAAATGATCTCATTGGGTCACAGGCCCCCGCGAATCATCGAGATAGCCGGGCCGGCCGTGCGGACCCGCCTGACGGGCGGAACGCCGGTCGTGCCGGTGATGTCGCTGATGGAATCCGTGCAACCGGTGGCGCGCCGCCGCGACGTGCGGATCGCCGTGATCTTCTACGAACTGCTGCACCGGCCGTTTCGCACCCTCGACAGTGCGGCGCGCGCGCTGCAAACCGACGCGAATGACGCGCGGAGCGCGCTGGAGACCGCCTGCGCCACCCGCATCGATGACAACGTGCTCATCGAGCCGTACAAGGACGTCTGGATGCTGTCCGCGGCCGTGTTCCGCCGGCTGGAGAACGACCAGGCCACCACGGGGAAACCGGTCGGACGGGGTCTGTTGCCCTACCGCCGGCCCAACCAGAACAACAGCCCGGACGTCGTCCAGGCGTGGCTTTCCGCCCATGATCGTATCACCAGCGGTGACTACGCGACCCTGACCGGCCTCACGCAGACCGGTGCGAACCGCGCACTCGACCGCTTCGTCCCGGAACTGCTCGTCCGGGGCTCCACCACCGGCCGCAACGCCCACTACATCGCCGGCGTCATTCTTCGGGTTCCCGCCAGAGGGTGTCGACCGGCACCAGGTAGAGCCGGTCTGCCACGCGCGCGGCACGCTCCCCAGTATAGGCGAGCACGCCCGCGACGAACCTGTCGCCAACGCGGTCCCGAAGCTGAACCAGCCCGCGGAGATCCTCCCCGCGATACGATCCGCCCGCCTTCACCTCCACCGCGAAGACCTCGTTCTGGTCATTCTCGATGACGAGGTCCACCTCCACCCCGTCGGAGGCCCGGTAGTGGCCGAACCGTAGCGATTGATCCAAGATCCGAAGGAGATGTCCGCCCGATGTCCGCTGTGGTTCGAGCAGCGTGGATGCCGCGATGACGCTGTCCGAGCACCTCCTGCCCGGCCACCAGTTGCTCATCAGGTAGTAAGGACCCTGTGCAGACCCCAGCCCCCGCACTCGACACCGACGCCATGAACGCCGCCCGGCAGCGGCAGACGGTACTGACCAAACCTCCGGGCGCCCTCGGGCGCCTGGAGGAGGTCTCGATCTGGCTTGCCGGCACGCAGGGAGTGTGCCCGCCGCGGCCGTTCCAGCGCATCCGGGCGATCATCGTCGCCGGTGACCACGGCATCGCGCAGATGGGTGTCTCCGCGTTCCCTTCGGAGGTCACCGCCCAGATGGTGGCGAACTTCGTCGCCGGTGGCGCGGCGGTGAACGTCCTGGCCCGCACCGTCGGCGCGTCCGTGCGGGTGGTGGACGTCAGCGTGGACACCGACGAACCGACCGCCCCCGGCGGAGTGGACGGGACCGCGCCGGCGCAGCGCTACCGGGTCCGGCGCGGCAGCGGACGGATCGACGTCGAGGACGCCCTGACCGCGGATGAGGCCTCCCGCGCGTTCGACATCGGCCGCATGATCGCCGACGAGGAGGTGGACGCCGGTGCCGACCTGCTGGTCCCCGGCGAGATGGGGATCGGGAACACCACCGCGTCCGCGGCGATCGTCGCCACCCTGCTCGACCGCGAGCCGATCGACGTGGTCGGCCGCGGAACCGGCATCGACGACGCCCGATGGATGCTCAAAACCGCCGCGATCCGGGACGCGATGCGCCGCGGTCGGCCCTTCGCCGACGACCCGGCGGCGCTCCTTCGAGTGATCGGTGGCGCGGACCTGGCCGCCCTCACCGGCCTGTTGACCCAGGCCGCCGTCCGGCGCACCCCGGTGGTGCTCGACGGCGTCGTCATCTGCGCCGCCGCGCTGGCCGCCGAAGCCTACGCGCCGGGGTCGAAGGCATGGTGGGTTGCCGGAACACGGTCGACCGAACCCGCGCAGCACCTCACGCTCGCCTCGCTCGGCTTCGATCCCCTGCTGGACCTCGGTCTGCGCCTCGGTGAGGGCACCGGGGCGCTGCTCGCCGTCAACCTGCTGGTGGCCGCGCAGGCGACGCTCGCCGACATGGCCACCTTCGACCAGGCCGGGGTCAGCGACAAACAGGCTGGGGTGAACGACAGCGCGGAAGCAGAAACAGTACCCGCCGCGGACGACGAGCCCGCCGCGGCCGCCACCTGAGACGTGCCGATCAGGACCATCTTCTCGCTGCTGTCGATACTGCCCGTCCCTGGACCGGTCGCCCTCGACCGGCGCACCATCGGGCGCGCCATGGCGATCGCACCGCTGGTCGGCCTCACCCTCGGTGTCATCACCGCCGTGGCTGTGGCCATCCTAGGGATCTTCACAACGCGGCCCGGCCAACCGGCGGAGACGCTGCTCCCGGCCGCGGTGGGAATCGCCACGCTGGCATTGCTGACCCGGGGCCTGCACCTGGACGGGCTCGCCGACGTGGCCGACGGGTTCGGCGCCGGCCAGGACCGTGCCCTGGTCGCGATGCGCGACTCCCGGCTCGGTGCGTTCGGCGCGCTGGCCGTGGTGTTCGCGGTACTCGTCCAGGTCAGTGCCCTGTCACTCACGATCGGCGAGCACCGGGGCACCGTGTCGATCGTGGTGGCCGCCATGACCGGACGGCTCACGGCGACGCTCGCCTGCGTCCGCGCGCCGGCCGCGCACCCGACCGGGCTCGGCGCGCTCGTCGCCCGCAC
>NZ_CAUVXP010000073.1:0-28264 GCF_963555955.1 Protofrankia sp. Cas3 | reverse complement strand
CGGCTAGCCTACCCTTACGTAAGATACCTGGGTTTCTTATCTGGTTTGGGGAGGCGGATCGTGCAGGACGCGCCACGGGTAGGGCTGCTGGCTGTGCCGGGAGCCACGCTCTATTTCAAGGTCCGAGGGGACGGGCCAGTGCTGCTGATGTTGCCGGGCGGTGACGGGGACGCCGACGCTACCGACGCGCTCGCCGAGCGGCTGGCCGGCCGGTACACGGTGGTCGGCTACGACCGGCGGGGGCTGACGCGCAGCCCGCTGCACGATCAGAACACCGCTGTCGATGTGGCGACGCACAGCGACGACGCTGCCCGGGTGCTCGCGGCGGTCACCGACAGCCCGGCGCTGGTGTTCGGTGTCAGCCTCGGGGCCCTGGTCGGGCTGGACCTGATCTGCCGTCACCCACAGCGGGTGCGGCTGCTCGTCGCGCACGAACCGCCGGCCACCGAACTGCTACCGGAGCGTGACCGGGAGCAGGCGGCCAGCGGCCAGGAGGAGATCGAACGGTTGTACCGCAGCGAGGGGATGGCCGCGGCGATGCGGCAGTTCCTTGCCCTCGCCGGGGTCGACATCACCGACCGGGAGGCCGACGTCGCGCCGCCGCAGCCCAAGCCAGAACGGATCGCCAACCTCACCTTCTTCCTGACCCATGACGCTCCCGCCGTGCGGCGCTACCGTCTGGACTGGCCAGGCCTGCATGCCGCGGCGGACCGGATCGTTCCCGCGGCCGGCGCCACCTCGACGACCGGTTTCGCCCACCGGTGCGCCCACGCCCTGGCTGCGGAGTTGGGCCAGCCGCTGGTGAAGTTCCCCGGCGGCCACTCCGGTTTCATCCTGCGCCCTGCCGGGTTCGCTGCCCGTCTGCACGAGGTCCTTGAGCAGCCGACACGACATGGGGCCGGCGCCGGTGAGGCTATCGACCCGGCCGAGTCTCGCGTGCGACCCGATGCGGGCCCGCCGGCTCGCCCGGTGAGCCGACGATGACCAGCGCGTTAACCGTCTCGTTCACCCGGCGCCGCGGACAACTGGACCGGGTGCACGTCACCCGCAGCGACGCCTCGACGACCCGCTGGGAGTTCCCCAGCTACGGCGACGTCCTGCCGCACGACCTCGTCCACCTGATCGTGGAGGTGGAACTCGGCCTGACCGACGGCTTCTGGGGCCTCATCGATCAAGGCGCCGACGTGGTCATGGTTGACAGCCAAGCCGTCATTACCCGCGACCGCGTGCCCCTCACCGAGCAGCCCGGCGCCGACTTCACCGGCCTCATGCGAGCCGAGGAAGCCGTCGCTCTCCTCGGCCCCCAGCCTCATCTGGAGCAACCCGGGAAGATCATCGTCGCGCGGCTCGACCCGGACTCCCTCACCGCACCCGACCCGCGCGACACTGCGCACCGGCTCGGATTCCAGCTACCGAACACCGCCACACCTGAGCGCATTGACGCGATCCACACCCGCCTCCGCACCCTCGCGCGCCAATGGCGTGACACGGACGACGGCACGATCACCCTCACCTGGCGCCGCGACGCACAGTGACAAACGGGATCGTCACTGAGGCTCGATGAGACGGGCGACTTCGGCGAGCACCTGCTCCGCCTCCTCGCGGGTAACCGCAGCGAGGGTCCGGCTTCTGGGGTTCGGGTGCTGGAACCTCGCGATGGCCGGCGTCTGATGAAAAGCGCTGGCTGCGACCAAGATCGGTACTATCCGGCAGCCTCTGTTGTCGGCTGCCGCGAGCAGCTTCGGCAGCTCCACGTCTCGGATGAAACTCGAGGCCAGAAAGTCGGCGCTGATAAGTAGAATCGCAGACGCCGCGGAATCGAGCGCCATGTCGATCTCGCTCCGCCAAGCGTCGCCGATCCGGATGCGTTTATCTGACCACACGTCCAAGCGGCCGTCGCGTTCCAGCGGGCTAAGATGGACCAGCAGTCGGTTGAGCCAGAACTCGTCCTGGTGACTGTAGCAAATGAAGACTTTTCTTCTGGATGTCGGTGAGCGTTTGCCTGCTCCCCGCAGGAGACGTTCCCGCTTGAGCTGCCGAATATAGAAAATGAACTGCGGATCGTCGGCGATCAGACGCCTTCGTTGTACGTCATAGAATAGGTTTCCGGATATCAACGTGTTTCCCGCCAGGCCGGCACCGATCCCCTGCATGAAGAGGCGGTCCACCGCACGTGACAGTTTGGGGTTCTGCTTCCGGTACTCGTCCAGGTATAGAACGCCGTCCGCGTTTTTCGCCAGTCCTATCAGAAGCTCGATGCAGATAGTTTCGTCCGAATCGTCCAGCGCGGCGAATTCCTCCACGAGCTCGTGATATTTTATTCGCAGCTCCTCCGAAACTAGCTCTAGGGCGCTCCGAATATCGGTGCGTACCGTCTTGAGGCTGCGCGCCGTCTCCTCAATGCGGGCCATCGTCACCAAGTGCCAACACAACGCTTGGGCGGTGATCAGACTTCCGCTCGATGCCCTCACGATCGAGAGCTTGTCCTCGAATTGGATGTTGAGCGCCTTCTCGCCGAGTTCCACCAACGCCAGCAGCTCATTCTCGCACGCCGCCTTGGGTCGGAAGATCCTAATACGGTTGGCAATATCTGGGCTGATCTTCACGAGCGAGCGCGCCGTCTCCGGAATACCGACGACTACGATCTTCCTTGAGCGGGCGCCACTGTCCGCGAGGCGCTTGAGGTAGTCGACGACGCGGCCTTGCTGCTCGATGGATAGCCGGTGGTGATCGTCTATCGCGATGACCCCGTCATGGCCGTCGATGACCAGCTTGTCGATCTTCTCTACGTCCCGTGGAACCCGGGCGCTGTAGACCGTCGGCTCGCCGAAACGGGCCTTGTCCTGCTCCATGGCATGCATCAACAGGGACGTCTTGCCGAGACCTGAGGGACCTTCGAGAACGATACTAAGCCCAGGCTGACGCAACGTCATCTTGAAGGGCAGGAAGTGCTGCTGCTGAACGAAGGTAACCTCTGGTGTTCCGGTTGGCTGAAACACCTCACCGACCTCCCGGACAGGCGGGCGTCGGTCTGCGTGTAGTGGCGGGAAGACGGGCCCGACCGGATCCTGGGGCTTGACCGGCGGAGTGGCATCTCCAGGCATCTGGGGGAACGGAAACTGCGGCTCGGCCGTTGGCTTGGCTCGGCCACTGATGGCGTATCGGATGTGCTCTTGCAGCAGGCGCGACGCAGCTGTTGCGGTGACGCCGAACATGTCGATGCTAACGATCTGGCCGAGCAGCCCTGGCCGCGGACAGTCCTCGATCCTGATGGGTATCAGCTTTCTGGCGAGCCCGAGCGGGTCCGCTCTAGCGGCTGCCTGCCACTCGGCCTGACCGTATACGGACCGAAGATAGGCGTGGGACAGGAGGGCGATGGTTTGCCGCGCCTCCGTGATACCGGCCTGCATCGACGTCATCCAGCTTGCGCCGGGAACGAAGTCCCAGGCTTGGACGAGTACGCGGTAGCCGGCTACTTCAAGCTGTCAGGCGACCCACTCCGCCCATGCCCTATCGGACTCCGTGTAGGAGATGAAGAAGTCCCATGAAACCTCGGTCACACGTGCCCCCGCTCGCCTGATCCGTCTTGCAGCATGCTACAGCTCGCATGATCTCGAACCTACGAGCATGGTCAGACGGCTGTTGACGCCTGTTGCGTACCGTGACGAATGCCAAGACGTGAACCAGCCCTCGTAGCAGCCACTCATCGGCATGAGCGGACGCGCCCAAAAGCGCCGCGGAGCGCCTCACCCCCGCGCTGATGTTACTTAGCATCATTGATGATGATCTTTGACTCCATCGGGGCGGGTCAGGTATGACCGTGTCCGGTGGAGCCGAGTACGACCGTCGATGGCCCGACCGGCCAACCACCGTCGTCGACGGGATCTCGCCCCGGGGGCCGTCGGAGTGCGGCTTACGCTTCTCCTTACCCACCTGGGAGCCGTGAACGACGACGATGAAAGACTCGCCGACTCTTACCGAGGCGCGGCGCCGCAGCCACGACAAATGCGCACCCAATGCGCACCCACGGCCTTGTTGATCTATATAGTGGATCTTTATTCTGAGCGTTTCCGCAGGTCAGACGCGAGCCGCGAATGCGGCGGCGCAGATACTGGCCGAGCTGGTCACAGTTCCTCCGCAGCCACGCCGCCAGCGTGCTGGCCTGCGACTTCCTCACCGTCACGCTGACCCGGCTGTACGTCCTGTTCTTCATCAGCCTCGACCGCCGCCACGTCCGGCTCGCCGGCGTCACCGCCCACCCCACCGCCACCTGGGTCACCCAGCAAGCCCGCAACCTCACCCACCAGCTCGACGACCACCGACAGTACAAATTTCTGATCCGCGACCGGGACACCAAGTTCGTCCGCGGCTTCGACGCGGTCTTCACCGACGAGAACATCCAGATCATCAAAACCCCGGTTCAGGCTCCCCGTGCGTATGCCTACGCCGAACGCTGGGTTCGCACCGGCCGCGCCGAATGCCTCGACTGGACACTGATCTGGAACCGCCGCCACGCCGAACAGATCCTCACGATCTACGTCGAGCACTACAACACGGCCCGACCCCACCGCGGCATCGACCTCGACACACCCGACCCCGTGACACCAGCCGCCGATCCAACCAGCCCCATCAGACGCATCGACCGCCTCGGCGGCCTCCTGCACGAATACCAACGAGCCGCCTGACCAGCGAACCGTCTACTTGCACCCTTCAGGCGCTCGCCGTACAGGTTGTTCCACGGCTACGGACGAGATACAGGCACCCACACGAGCCCATCCTCGCCGATTGCTCCTGCGCGGATGACGCCGACGCCAGGCGCGCGTCAGTTCGACGAGCTCATCGACGACAATGGCTCGGTCCAGGTTGTCATCGGAACCTGGCGAAGTCCGGGGGGCGCTTCTCGGCGAACGCCGCCTTGCCTTCCTGGGCCTCGCGTGTGTGCACGAAGATGTCGAGGGCATCGAAGCCCACCGCGCCGACGCCGGCGAGCTGCTCGGTGTCTGCGTTGAAGGAGTGCTTCAAGAACGCGAGCGCGGTGGGGCTGCGCTCGAGCAGCTCGCCGGCCCACCTGCGCACCTCGGCCTGCAACTCGGCGAGCGGCACCACGGCGTTGACAAGTCCCCACTCGAGCGCTCGGGCGGCGTCGTAGCGACGGCACAGATACCACATCTCGCGGGCGCGTTTTTCGCCGATGGCGCGGGCCAGGATGCCGGTGCCGAAGCCGGCATCCCATGAGCCGACCCGCGGCCCCGACTGGCCGAACGTCGCCGTGTCGGCGGCGATGGAAAGGTCACAGAGGACGTGGAGGACGTGCCCGCCGCCGGCGGAGACGCCGTTGACGGCAGCGATCAGCGGCTTGGGGATGGCCCGCATGACCCGGTGCAGCGTCTGGATCTCGAAGATGCCGTAGTCGGTTGGGCCGTAACCGCCGAACTCGGCCGCCATCTTCACGTCGCCGCCCGCGCAGAAGGCCTTTTCGCCGGCCCCGGTGAGGCAGACGACGCCCACGGCTGAGTCACCCCACGCCAGCTTGAACGCATGGATCAGCTCGTCGACAGTGTGGGCGGAGAATGCGTTGTAGCGGGCCTCGCGGTCGATCGTTATCCAGGCCAGGCCGTTGTCGACCTCGTAGCGGACATCGGTCAGCTCCCGCGATCGGGCGTCGGTCAGCTCGCGGGATGTCATGCCGTCACCGGTGTGCGCCGGTCGATGTTGCCGCCGTCCGCGTACGACGGCATGTGCGCCTGGGAGCCGCCGTCGATACTGATCGCCTGCCCGGTGATGAACGATCCCTCATCGGAGGTGAGGAAGCAGA
This sequence comes from Protofrankia sp. Cas3, assembly GCF_963555955.1. Lineage (NCBI taxonomy): Bacteria > Bacillati > Actinomycetota > Actinomycetes > Frankiales > Frankiaceae > Protofrankia > Protofrankia sp. Cas3. The sequence continues at coordinate 22,449 of NZ_CAUVXP010000073.1, read as the reverse complement.
CGAGGTTGGCAATGTCCTCGGGCTGCCCGGCCCGCGACACGAGTTGATGGCGCAGGAGCCGTTCGATGGCCGGGCCGTCAAGCTTCTGCCGCAGCCGATCGGTCAGGATGAATCCGGGGCAGATGGCGTTGCACCGCAGGCCGCGGCGGCCGTACTGCGTGGCGATCGAGCGGCTGAGTGCGATCACCGCCGCCTTCGCCGCGGCGTAGGCGGTCTGCCCGGTGTCACCCAGGAGGGCCTGGCCGGACGAGGTGTTCACCACGGAACCGCCCCCGCGCTCGAGGATGTGGGGGATGGCCGCCTTGCAGCAGAGCATCGTCCCGCGGAGGTTCGTGCGTATCGTGCCATCCCACGTGTCGAGGTCGAGGCCGAGCACATCGACGTCGGACGGCGTGAGGTTCATCGCGCTGGCGTTGTTGTGCAGCACGTCGATGCCACCGAACGCCGACACCGTGGTCGCGACGAGGCGGTGTACCGACGACTCGTCGGCGATGTCGACCCCGACCCCGATGGCAGTGTCCCCCGCGGCCACGATTGCGGCCGCGCGCGCAGCCGCGCCGTCGGCGTCGAGGTCGGCGACAACGACGGCTGCGCCCTCTTGGGCGAGCCGGTACGCGGTCGCCGCTCCGATCCCGTTCGCGGAACCGGTGACGATTGCCACCTTCCCGTCGAGGCGGCCCATCACAGGACTGCGCTCAGGGCAGCTGATTCGCGGAGTACCACAGCGTTCTCCTTCAGTTCAGCGATGTCGTCATTCGAGTAACCCAGCTCCGCAAGGACCGCGTCCGTGTGTTCCCCGAGAAGTGGGCTCGGTGCGACTCGGCCGGGCATGTCCGAGAACGCGACCGGTGCCGCGTGGCGGAGGATCGTCCCGAAGAGCGGGTGTTCGACGTGGGTCACGAGTCCCGTCTCGACCAGGACGGAGTCGGTGTTCGTGAAGTCGGCCATCGAGCCTTCAAAAACCTCTACGACGCAGAGTCCGTGGCGCCCAAGAAGTTCTTCCCACTCCGTCGACCTTCGGGTGGCGAAGCACTCCGTCAACTCCTCGACGAGGTCGTGGTCGTGGTCCGCCCGCGTCCCCGCAGAGGAGAAGCGCGCATCGGAGACGAGGTCCGACCGGCCGAGCGCAGTCGTGAGCAACTCCCATTCGGTCTGGGTGGGGGCGGCCACCATGATCCACCCACTGGCGGCGGGATACAGGCGGTAGAGCGCGTGTAGTCCCCGTTGGTCGGGGTCCGGCCCCTGGATCGGCGGCTTTCCCTTGTAGCGGACGTAGTCGTCGGCGTAGGCGTAGGCGTTGCCTTCGATCATGCTTGTTGCCACGAACTGGCCGACGCCACTGCGGCGCTGGTGGAGCAGCGCCAATGACAGGGCCGAGAGGACGGCGAGGGCCGCGTTGGAATCGCCGTCGACGGGTGGCTGCACGCGGCTGGCGAGCTGCCGGAGCTCCTCGACGCCGGCGCCGGCCGCTCGTTCGGGGGCGAGCCAGTAGCCCGCCTGACGGTGGTATGCGCCCGACGTCGCCGAGGCCGGCCCCGCGTACAGCGGGCGTTCGCTGTACGGCCCGTCCACGCCGTAGCCGCTGGCGTGCAGGTAGACGATGCGTGGGTTGAGGCGACGGACTGTTTCGTAGTCCAGCCCGAGGCTCGTCGCGACCTTGGGCCGGAAGCCGAACGCGAAGACATCCGCGCGGGCGAGCAGGCGCTCGATGATGGCGCGGCCCTGGGCTGACTTCAGGTCGACGGCAACGCTCTCCTTGCCCTCGAGCACCTTGACCGCTCCCGCCTCGGGAATGCCGTAGTTGACGCGCATCGGGTCGCCGGTGGGCGCTTCGATCTTGATCACGCGGGCACCGAACGACGCGGCCATGGTCAGGGCGAACGGCATGGCGTAGAAGTAGCCGAGCTCGACGATGGTGATGCCGGCCAGTGGATGCGGCAACGCCGCACCGGCTCGACCGACGGTCACGGCGGGCGGCGTCACGGCGGGCGGCGCCACGGCGGCGTGCTCGCCCAGAGCGGGCGCGGACCGGCCGATTCTCGATGGCGTCGCCGAGAAGGAGGCGATGGGCCCGATCTCGGCGATGGGTCCGACGACCGGGTCGAGCACCTCGACGATCTGCCTGTTGTGCAGGGCTTGGGGGTGCTCCATCGCCTCGTCGCCGGTGCGCACGACCTCAAACGCGATGTTGGGGTCGGCGAGCAGGATCGGGACCCATTCGTCCATCGTCCGTCGGCGGAACGCGTCGTAGAACGCCGCGCGGTAGCGGTCGGTGGCCACGGCGTCGGCGCTCGAGGGCCGGGCGACGGTGATCTCGAGCGCAGCGACGAGCGCGCGCAGCTGATGTTGCATGGTCGTCGAAGCGTTGATCCAGCGGCCGTCCTTGCTGCACAGCAGCGCCGGTGGGCGGGCGGGTGGCGCGGCGCGTGGCCGGTCCGGCTCGCTTGCCTGTTGCAGCCGGACCTGCCAGTGCATCGTGCCGAAGTAGTCGGCCGGCGTGAGTCCCTGAAGCAGCGTCGCGTCGAGGTGCTGGCCGCGGCCGGTGGTCTCGCGGGCCGTGAGCGCGGCGAGCACGCCGCTGCAGGCGAGATGACCGGCGCCGACGCTGGCCAGCGGCGCGGCCACGAACATCGGATCGCCCCCGGCCGGTCGGCCGGTGTAGATCCCCGGCGTGAAGAGGCCGGCCTTGGCGGCGACCGCCGCCTCGTATCCCTTGATCGACGCATAGCTTCCGCACCGTCCGAAGGCGGTGATCGAGCAGTGCACCAGCCGGGGATTGCGGGCCCGGAGCACGTCGTCGTCGATGCCCCACCGGGCGGTGACACCCGGTGCGAACCCGTCGATCACGACATCGGCGCCCCGCGTCAGCTCGATGAGCTCGTCGCGCCCGGCATCGGTTCGCAGGTCGATGACGACGCTCTCTTTTCCCCTGCACCAGACGAGGAAGCCTGACGGCATCTCGCGGCGTAACCGATCGCCTTCGGGCGGTTCGACCTTGAGGACGCGCGCGCCGTTGTCGGCGAGCAGCATCCCGCACAGCGCCCCGGCGATGCTGCCGCTACCGAGCTCGATCACGACTAAGCCGTCACAGCACGTCGTCATCGAATGTTCCCGGTGAACGCGAAGTCCTCGATGAGGGCCGCGAGCTCCGCCGGCTTGGCGCTCTGCACGCTGTGGCCGGCGCCGCTGACGATCTCGAGACGCGCCGAGGGCTGGCATCGGCGCACCTGATCCGCGTGGGCGTCCGGTACGTGAAAGGAATCGCCGCCGCGCACGAGCATCAGCGGGCACCGCACCGCCTCGAGATCAGCCCACAGCGCGCTGAAGTCGAGCGGTGGGTCGCCGGGCAGGCGGAGTCGGTCGTAGCGCCACGCCCAGCGCCCATCGGCCCGACGGTAGGAGTTGTGACGCGCACCGACCGCTACCGACTCGCGTCGTCGGCCGGTGGCGGCAACCGTGGAGTCGACGAGCTCGGCGAACGACGCGAACGACGGCTCGGCGCTGATGAGGGAGCTCCCCCCACGCTCCTGCGACGTCATCTCCACCTCGTGGACGCTGGGCGTGACGTCGACCACGACGAGCGCCCGCACGAGGTCGGGTCGCCGGGCTGCGAACCGGATGCCGGTCAGGCCCCCGAGCGACATCCCGACGACGACCACCGGCTCAGCGGTCAACTGCGGCACCGCACCCGCGACGACATCAGCGTTGCGCCACGGCCAGTAGTCGCGATCGGCGCGATGGGACGACCGTCCGTGTCCCGGCAGATCGAGCGCGACCAGCGGGCGCTTCAGCGCCGGCGCCACGCCGTCCCACGTGTGGGCGTTCTGGCCACCGCCGTGCAGGAGGAGAAGCGCCGGTCTTTGCTCACCCCAGATCACCGCGCTGAGCACCTCGCCGTCCGGGCCGTGGCGGTCTTCACGCCGAACGGCCACGTCGGGACCGCGCACGTAGGCGAACTCGTCGTAGTCCTCGCGCCCGAGCGCGGCGACCCGGACTCCCACCGCTGCCTGCGGGTTGTCGAGGCTCGACAGGTCGCCCGGGTCGGACCCGGTCACCCACGCACGCACGGCGCGGCGATGGACCTTGCCCGAACGGGTCCGCGGCAGATCGGGCACGGCCAACACTGCCGACGGTCGCATCGGCTTGCCGAACGCCGTCGTGATCCGGTCGGCGACGGCTGCCGTCAGACGCGCTTCGTCGGCGGGCGCGCACGAGCTCTGCACCACGAGCACGGCCACCTGTCCCTTGACCGGATCGTCGACGCCGATCGCCGCGGCGGCGGTCACGCCCTCGACCTCGGTGGCGAGCGACTCGAGCTCGGCGGGCCCGACGCGCTTGCCGGCGATCTTCAACACGTCGTCCGACCGTCCGGGGATCTCGATGCTGCCGTCGGCGTAGCGCAAGGCACGATCGCCCTGGACCCACGTACCGGGCAGGCGTGACCAGTAGGCGTCGAGGTAGCGATCGGTCTCGCGCCACAAGCCGCGGGTCATCGCCGGCCACGACCTCGTAACCACGAGCTCGCCCAGCTCGCCGGACACGGAGCGCCCCTCGTCGTCGACGACGTCGATCGCCATGCCTAGCGCGGGACCGGAGAACCGACCCGCGGAGGTGGCGACGTCGGGGTAGCTGGCGACGATGCAACCGCCCACCTCGGTGCCGCCCGACCAGTTGATGATCGGGACGCGGCCTCGCCCGACATGACGATGCAGCCATCGCCACGCGGGAAGGGTCCAGGGCTCGCCCGAGGAGAGGATGACGCGAAGCGTCGGGAGGTCGTACGGCGCGACCCACTGCTCGCCCGCGGCCGCGAGCGTGCGCGCGGTCGTCGGCGACAGCGCGTACTGGGTGATGCCATGCCGCTCGACGAACCGCCAGATGCGGTCCGGCTCGGGATGGTCGGCGACGCCTTCGAACAACACGGCCGTGGCGCCCAAGGTCAAGGGCCCGAGTGCGCCCATCGGTCCGGCGAGCCACCCCATGTCGCTCGGCCACGAGAACCGGTCACCCGACCCAACGTCCGCCGTCAGAGCGAGCTCCAGCATGAGGTTGTAGGGCAATCCGCCGTGGGTGTGCAGTGCGCCCTTGGGTCGACCGGTTGACCCTGACGTGAACGCGAGCAACCACGGCGTCTCGGCGTCGAACGTCTCGACCTCGCCTGCTTCGGCGGCGTCGGCCACGGTCTTCCACCGCACGATCGCCGGATGCGGCGGCAGCGTCTCGCCGAGGCGAGACACGACGACCACCGTCTTGACGTTCGCCGTCTCGGCGGCGGTCAGCGCCGTTTCGAGCATCATGCTCGGGCGCCCGCGTCGCATCATGCCGTCGGCCGTTACGAGCACTCGAGCCTCCGCGAGCTGCAAGCGCTCGGCCAGTGGCGCCGGTCCGTAGCCCGAGAACGCCGGCGCGACGATCGCGCCGAGACGGGCAACGGCGAGCATGGTCACGATCGCTTCCGGGACCATCGGCAGGTGCATGACAACGACATCGCCGCGGCCGACACCCAACTCACGGAACCCGGTGGATGCCCGACGCACCTCACTCGCCAACTCGGCGAAGCTCAACTCCCGCGACTCCCCGCCGTCGCCTTCCCAGATGACGGCCGGCCCGATGAGGCGGTCCACCCACCGCTCGCACGCCAGCCAGGACACGTTCGTGCCACCGCCGACGAACCAGTGGCCGAACGGTGCGCCGTCTGACTCGTCGCACAGCGACGTCCACGGCCGCAGCCACTCCGCGCCAAGGAAGTCGAGCGCGGCCGGGTAGAACCATTCGGGATCGGCCGCGGCGCGGGCCGGGAACTCGCTGCGGTCGCCGACGCCGAGAACGGCAGCGAGCTGAGCCACGCGATAGCCGCCGACGAGGTCGGGGGGAGGGACCCAGCGGTCAGAATGGAAGGTTGGGGTCAACGCGCGCATCGAATGCCTCAGTTCCGCATGTAGGCGCCGGCGGCGACGTTGAGGATCTCACCGGTGATGTGGCGAGCGCGGTCCGACGCGAGGAACGCCGTCGCCTCGGCGATGTCATCGACGCCGACCGGTGTCCGCATCGGCGGGCTGGCGAAGTCGAGGATCTCCGGGTTGTCGTCCATGAACTTGGTGCCGACGACGACGCCCATGCTCACCGTGTTGACTCGGATGTCGTGCGGCGCGCCCTCGACGGCCATGCACCTCGTGAGCGCGTTGAGCCCGCCCTTCGTAATCGCGTAGGGCGACTCCAAACCGTCACCGCCGACGTCGGGGGCGTAGCTGCTCGTGTTGACGATGCTGCCCCCACCCGCGCCACGCATGATCGGCATAACTTGGCGGCAGAGATACCACGCCCCGGACAGGTTCACGCGAAGACACCAGAGCCAGTCCTCCGGGTCGTAGTCGAAGATCGCGCCTCGCACGTTGATCGTGGCGTTGTTGACGAGGATCTGGATCGGACCAAGCTCGTTGTTAACGGCATCGACGACGGCGTCGATCCGACCCCAGTCGCCGGCGTCCAGCGGCATGCCGACGACCGTCGCGGCCGGGTAGTCGGCGGCCATCTGCGCCGCCACCTCGGCCGCGCGACGCTCGTGGATGTCCGTCACTACGACGGTCGCGCCGCTGGCCGCAAGCCGCCGGGCGATCGCCTGCCCGCATCCGCGACCGGCGGCCGCCGTCACGAGAGCGACGCGACCTTTTAACTCTTCGTCCACCCGTTCCTCCTCAGCGGGGCAGGCCGAGCGTGCGTTCGGCGAGCGTGTTCTTCTGGATCTCGTCGGTACCGCCGGCGATGCGCATACCCGGCGCGAAGAGCACCGCGCGGCTCCATGTGCTGTCGCCGGCGTTGGCCGGGTCCCAGGCCGTCGTCGCCGGCCCGTGGATGCGCGCCCCGACCGTGGCGGCCCGCCGCAGCAGGTCGCTGTCGAGCAACTTGGCGATGGACCCTTCCGGCCCCGGCTCGCGGCCGGCAAGCACCGCGGCGTTGATGCGCTTTCCCACGTAGGCGAGCACCCGCTCGCGGATCACGATGTCGACGAGCTCGGCGCGCAGCACCGGATCGGTGGCGACGCCGCGGCGACGCGCCGCGGCGATGAGCGTCTCCGCGTCCGGGACCAGGCCCGCAGTCGCGCGCGTAGTGCCGAGCGAGACGCGCTCGCTCATGAGGCTGACGAGCGCCGCCGCCCAGCCGCGGTTGACCGTCCCGACGAGGTTCTGCGGCGGGACGTGCACGTCGTCGAAGAACACCTCGTTGAAGTGCGCCGTGCCGTCGATCTGGCGCAGCGGTCGAACGGTGATCCCCGGTGCCGCCATGTCGAGGAGGAACATCGTCAGACCGGCGTGCTTCGACGCGGCCTGCGGGTCGGTGCGCGCCAGGAGCAAGCCGAAGTCGGCGTGTTGCGCGCCCGACGTCCACACCTTCTGACCGTTGACCGTCCATCCCGACGCTGCGGATCCGGCCGCCCGCGTGCTCAGCGAGGCCAGATCGGAACCGGCACCGGGCTCGGAGAACAGCTGGCACCAGATCTCGTCGGCTCGCAGCAGGGGCGGGAGGTATCTCGCCTTCTGCCGGTCGGTGCCGAGCGCGAGCAGGGTCGGGGCGCAGACACCGAGCCCGACGACGAGCTCGCTGAGCGGGAGGCTGTACGCGGTCGCTTCCTCGTTGAACTCGATCTGCTCGCGGACGCCGAGGCCCGCTCCGCCGTATTCGGCCGGGTAGGTGATGGCCCCGAACCCGGCTGCGCACAGCGCCTGCTGGCAGTCGCGACTGCGGGCCAGCTCGTCGGCGGCGACGGCCTCCGACGGGATCCATCCACGTCGGGGGGCCTCGACGGTGAGCCACTGGCGGGCGCGGCCGCGAAAGCTCGACATCACGGCCGCAGCACTTGCCGGACGACGTCGAGCACCAGCCGGCAGCTCGCGTCGAGATCGACCGTCGGGTCGCCGAACCACTCGAAGTTGATGCCCTTCATCAGCGCCGCGACGGTCGCCGCCGCCGCCGGGGGATCGACGGAGGCCGGGATGCTTCCGTCGCGCCGGCCACGCTCGAACGCGGTCCGCAGCGTCTCGATATTCCGCGACGCGAACCGCGAGTGTTCGACGGCGACGTCGGGAACGCCGAGGACCGACTCGACGAGGATCACGACGCTGGCTCGCCAGTGCGCGGGGTGGCCCTTCGCGAACGCGAACGTCGCGGTGACCCACCGGTCCACGAACTCGCGGCCTGGGATGTCGGGATCGCAGGCGGCGGCCATGTGATCCGTGTAGCTCGCGTCGATCTCCTCCTGGATCGCCCTCAGCAGGCCGGCCTTCGACTCGAAGTGGAACGGAGCGAGGCCGTAGCTGTAGCCCGAGTCGCGGCTGACGTCAGCGAGCTTCATGCCGGAGTAGCCCCTGGTGGCGAGCAGCCCGATCGCCGTATCGAGCATCGCGGCGCGGGCCGCCCCCGAACGTTCGGCTCGACGCGTCCTGGCCTGCGTCCTGGCCTGCGGGCTTGCCTGCGGGCTTGCCTGCGCGTTGGCCTGTGCGCTCACGACGCGTCCGGCGGCTCGAGGCCGTACAGCGAGGCCGCGTTGGCGAAGACGACCTTGTGCAGCACCTCGGGCGACAGGCCGGCGAGGTTCTGGCACACGGTCTCGCGGGCCGAGGACGCCGGGCTGCTCGGCCCGGGGGCGAGGCCCGTCTCGTGCGGAAAGTCGGTCTCGAACATCAGGCTGTCCTGGAACTCCTCGAACAGCGGCACGCTGGAGCGCTCGTGCCAGAACGTGGCGTACATCTGACGGTGGAAGTACGTGCTCGGGCGGTCGCGCTCGGGGTACTCGGCGGCCGCACCCGACGTGAGCCACAGCCAGTCGAGGTTCTCGAGCAGATAGGGGAAGTACCCGAACCCGCTCTCCACGGACACGAACTTCAGCCGCGGGTAGCGGTGGCACACCCCGCCCATGATCACGTCGCTGACGGCCTGCGCCGAGCTGGCGAAGTGCGGAGCGCTCTTGCGGACGAACGCCAGGCGGTCGGTGCGCTCCGCGAGCGCCCGCTTCGTGAGCTTCGCCCAGGCGCGCTCGCTGGACTCCTTGTCCCGCTGGCCGAACCCGATGTGGAAGTTCATCGACAGCTCGAGGTCCTGGGCCGCCGACAGGACGGGCGCCCAGGACGCGTCCGCGATGTTCGGCAGCCCGAGCCGGTTGAACAGCGCCGCGAACAGGACGCCGCGGTGACCGAGGGCGCGGCAGCGCTCCATCTCGCGCACCGACGCCTCGACGTCCCAGAACGGCAGCATCATCAACGGCACGAGGCGCCGCGGGTCGGTGGCGGCGAACTCGGCGAGGAAATCGTTGTACGCCTCCACGCAGGTCGTGGCGAGCTCGGGGCCGAGCTCGGTGAGGAACGCGTGCGCGTCGAACGCGATGACGTTCGGGTACAGGACCTGGGCCCACACGCCGTACTGGTCGAGCCGCTCGAGCCGCGCCTTGGCGTCGAAGCACGCAGGGTCGGCGTCGGCGAGCGTCGGCGGGTGCGACGGGAAATGCTCTGGCCAGCCGGCGGAGCAGTACTCGCCGACCGCGGAGAGCAGGACGTCGCCTACCTTCCAGCGTGACTCACCGGCACTCTCGTCCCAGACCACCTTCGGGATGGCGTCGCCGAGGCTGGCCGGCATGCGCGCGGTCCACAGATCCTCGGGCTCGGCGACGTGGCTGTCGACGTCGACGATCGGGACGTCCCGGACCGTGGTCATGCTCGCTCCTCTGCATCCACCGGTCGGAATACCGGCAAGTTGATCTCGGCCGTCAGTTCCTCGAAGGACACCTGGACGCGCAGCCCGATGCGGACGTCGCCCGGTGGGCAGCCGACGACACTGCTGAACATCGGGTAGCCCTCGTCGACTTCGATGATCGCCAGGACGCTCGGCACGGGGAACCCGGCCGACGGGGCGTCGTGAAGGACGGTGTAGGAGTACACCGTGCCGTGACCTTTGCTGCGCTGCCACGCGACGTCCGCCGACCGGCAGACGACGCACGCGCCCAGCGGCGGGAAGAACGCGGTCCCGCACTGCCCGCATCGCAGGTACAGCAGCTCGCCGCGCAGCGCCGCGTCCCAGTAGGGCTGCGACAGCTCCGTGGGCTGCGGCACCGGCCGCCCGGACCATGCCGTCAACGTCATGCCTGGCTCCCCAGGATCAGCGCCTCCACGTGGTGCGCGCCGGGCACGGAGTTCGTGCACACCGCCAGCTCGGCCCCCTCGACCTGCCGGTCGCCGCAGTCGCCGCGCAGCTGACGGGCACCTTCGATCACCTTCAGCAAGAGCTGGCCCATCGTCGACCACGCGTGGCTCAGCAGGCCGCCGTCGGTGTTGGTCGGAATCTTCCCGCCCAACGCGATCGCCCCGCTCTCGACGAACGGCCCACCCTCGCCCGGTCGGCAGAAGCCCAGCATCTCGAGGTTGCGGATCACCTCGAACGCCGTCGGGTCGTACACCGACAGCACGTCGATGTCGCCCGGCGTGATGCCCACCTGCGAGTAGGCCACCTTCATCCGGTCGCCCCCGAGGTTGCCGTTGACCCGGTTGAGAGCCGGGTTGTGGTGCGGGCCGTCGTCCATCTCCATGGCGCCGGCGAGGACGTACACCGGTGGTCGCTTGAGGTTGCGCGCCCGCTCGCCGCTCGTCAGGACGACGGCGACGCCGCACTGGCCGACGAGGCTGCACTCAAGCAGGTGGAGCGGCTCGGCGATCCACCGCGACGCGAGGATGTCCTCGACGGTGAAGGGGCCGCGACCGAAGTGCATGGCCTCGGGGTTGCGGTAGCCGTTGTTGCGGATCGTCGCTGCGACTTCGGCGATCTGTTCATGTGTCGTGCCGTAGTCGTGCATGTGGCGCATGGCGTTCAGGGCGAACCGATGGATCGCGCCGGAACCGCCGTATGGATGGTTGAACTCGAGAGCGGCGTGGGTGACGTCGCCGTGTCCGTCGCTACTCGTCGCTCCCGACACGAACTGCGGTCCGCCGTGGTGGATCGCGGCCATGCGGTCGCGACCCGACTGCGGCGGGCCGCCGGCGGTCGCCGTGGCAACCACCACCGTCTCGCACAGCCCGGCCTTGATGGCCGCCGCGGCGTTCAGCACGCCACGGATGCCGCCGACGTCGAGGCCCTCGTCGATCACCCAGTTCAACGTCACGCCGAGCTGACGGGCCCAGTTCGTCGACCATGCCTGGTGCGAACCGCCAGGACCGGGCCACGTAGCGCACATGCCGTTGACGTCGCTCGGCTCGAGGCCGGCATCGTCAAGCGCTGCGAGTATGGACTTCAAGGTGAGGCTGGTGGCCGTCTCGTCGGGGATGTGCTTGGCCACCCTCGGCACGGCGACGCCGACGATGGCGACCGGATCATCACGAAGCACGGTCGCCTCCGGTTGAGCGAAGGTCGTCGAGACCGACGAGCATCGGGCTGCCACCCGTCATGTTGATGTTGTGGGCGTGTGCGAGCTGATGCAGGCTGAACGCGGCATCGATGCCCTGCTTCATCCCCATGGCGTCTTCCGCCTGGTTGACGGCCATCTTCGCGAGCGTGAGGCCGAAGCTGGGCATCGCGGCGATGCGCGCGGCAATGGCGAGGGTCTGCTCCTCGAGCTCGGCGGCGTCGAACACGCGGTTGACCATGCCGACCTCGTACGCGCGCTGGGCCGAGATGCGCTCGCCGAGGAACAGGAACTCACGAGCGAACCGGCTGCCGAGCGCCCAGGGGTGGCAGAAGAACTCGATGCCGGGGCAGCCCAGGCGCACGACGGGGTCGGCGAAGAACGCGTCTGACGACGCGATGATGAGATCGCAGGCCCATGCCAGCGCAAGTGCCCCGCCGACGCATGCCCCGTGCACCATCGCGATGACCGGCTTGGGCACCTCGCGCCACCGCCGGCACATCCCGAGGAACGCGTCCTGCTCGTAGGCCATGATCCACTCCGCGCCCGGTTTGCCGTGCGGATGGCCCCAGAGGGACACGGGGTCGTGGTCGTGGTCCTGGGGCACGTCGTGGACGTCGTGGCCAGCGGAGAAGTGCGGACCGGCGCCTCGGAGGACGGCCACCCGGGCCTCGTTGTCGCGCGAGAAACGGTAGAAGCACCCGTCCAGGGCGTAGGTCATGTCGGCGCCCTGGGCGTTGCGCCGATCGGGCCGGTTGAGCGTTATCAGCGCCACCGCCCCCCGGCGCTCGTAGCTGACGTCGTCGCTCACGGCTGCTCCCGACGGGGTGCGTGCGCCGTCCGACGCGCCACCCGCCATCCGCCGGCAGTGCGCACCAGCTCGTCGTGGTAGCTGGCGCTGCCGACGCGGCCCTTCGGCAGGAGCCCGATGTTCTTGCTGTAGGCCCGAGCCGTACCCGGCGCGTCGCCGTCGCTGACGACGATGTTGACGATGTTCACCGAGTACGGCTGCGTCCCGCCCTCGAACATGGTGCGGATCGCCTCGACGCCGGTCTGGCAGCCCTGGCCAAACCCGCCCGTGTCGAACACGGCGTCGGGGGTGAAGACGTCGGCCAGGTCGCCCCACGCCCGTCCGTCGACGATCTGGCCGTAGCGGCCCAGCACCTGGGTGATTTCGACGACGTCGGTCGCGTCCATGTCAGAACGCCTCCGGGTCGACCTGCACCGCGGCTGGAACCGGGTGCCGGAACAGTGCCGAGGCGTTCCGCCAGGTGATCGATGCTGCCTCGTCCGCCGGAACCGCCGCGAGCGAGCGCTCGAGCACCGCCTGGGTGTCGGGCCACGTCGAGTCCGCATGCGGATAGTCGGACTCCACGACGATGTTCTCGACACCGATGCGATGCCGCATCTCGATACCCGACGGCTCGTCGATCGCGCAGAACCAGAAGTTGCGACGGACCAGCTCCGACGGCGTCAGCTCGCTGCCGGCGAACGTGGCGAACATGTCCTCGTATTTGCGCATGTGGTCGAGTCGGTCGAGCAGCGACGGCACCCAGCCGACACCGCCCTCCGACAGGCAGATCCTGATGCCGGGAAAGCGAAGCGGCACCTTGGCGAACAGCCAGTCGACCGCGGCCGCGATGTTCGACCCGAAGAGGACCGTGACGGCCTCGGGCGGCGCTTCCGGGGACGCGGTCGGCGTGGTTCCCGACGAGCCGAAGTGCAGGCAGACTACGGTCTCCGTCTCCTCGCACGCACGGAAGAAGGGGTCCCAGTAGTTGGAGTACAACGACGGCAGGCCCATCTTGTCGGGCGACTCCGTGAACGAGACGGCGCGGAAGCCACGCTCGGCGTTGCGGCGGATCTCCGCGGCTGCGACCTCCGGGTCGAGCAGCCACGGGATCTGCAGCGGGATGATGCGCCCCGGGTGCGCGGCGGCCCAGACCTCGAGGTGGTAGCTGTTCCACGCTCGAACGGTGGCGAGCGCGAGGTCGGCGTCGTGGCCGAGCTGTAGACGATAGCCGGAGAAGCCGGCGAGGAACGACGGGAAGTTCACCGACGCGAAGATCCCATTGAGGTCCATGTCATGCACGCGGGCGTCGATGTCCCACGCGCCGCGCCGCATCTCGTCGAAACGGGTGGGCTCCCAGCTGTACTCGGAGACGGGGCGGCCAGCCACGGCGTTGAAGCCGACGTTGGGCAGCTCGGCGCCGTCGTAGGCCCAGATCTCGCCGCCGTTGTCGGTGGTGACGACCCGAGGCGCCCGATCGGCGAGGGCCGACGGGAGACGCCCCACGAACATGTCCGGTGGTTCGACGATGTGGTCGTCGACGGAGATCACAGTGTATTTCCGGGGCCGGCGATCGGGCTCCGGTAAGAACGTCGGGCCTTCACTCGTGCCCTTTCGGGTGACGGTGAAGTCAGTCGTCTGGATCTCATCCAGCTTGACCATCGGGTGCCTCTCCCTGACGACGGTGCATTTCCGTGGAAAGCGCATCGACGGCGAGCTCGACGGCGCGAGCGTCGATCAGCGCAGCCAACTCGACGGCTCCCGCCTGCGCGAGCATCTGGGGAAGGCGAGAGCGCAGACACCTCATCGCCCAAGGGACCATGGGACCGTTTGCGTCGGCGTCGAACGCGATCGCCCGGTTGCCGCCATCCATCGGGATGTAGTGGTAGTGCGGCGTCTGCGCGAAGCAATCGAAGCGCAGCAACTCCCTGTGCGTCGCCGATTCGCACACGTGGATCGACAGGCCGCCGTCGTCGGCGAACGCGCCGTCGTGCACGTCGTCGATGGCCGACGCCTCGCGCTGCCCGTCGGTGTATGCGGCCCGAACCGTAGCCTCGCCGAGCTCACGCTGCTCGAGCCCGAACATCACCGCCCCCGCGGGGAACCACCTCGTGCGTTCCTCGACCAGCGCTATCGGCGGTAAATCGTAGTCAAGCCCAAGTGTCAGACGCACCGATCTCCCTCTCGTCTCCCTACCGACCCCAGCTTGACTGATCAATCAGTCAAGCACAAGACGATTGAGCTGTTTGCCGCGATGGACGCGATGGACGCGATGTCATGAGCGGAGACGCAACAGCGCCCGTACCAGTCCGCTGGGTTCACAGCGACGGTGTGCTCGCCGAGAACTTCATCCGCCCAGGTGGGGGCATCCGTCTCGGGGCACGGCGGCCGTGGCTGGTGGTGGCGCCAGGCTCCCGCGGGGGCAGCCGACGACCGCGACATGATGATCGGCCGTGCTGTTGCGACTGGCCTACCTGCGCGTGACGAACGCGTTCGCGGTGCTGCGCTGGCACCGTGACCTGGTCAGACGTCGACACGCCGCCCAGTCCAAGCCGAAGCGTCCGGGTCGACCCAGGACCCTGCACGACCTCAGACGTTTGAACGTCCGCCTTGCCCAGCGCACCAGATAGGTGTCGGCATGGCCGAACTCACCGACCCGCACAGCAGCGATCCGCCACCCCTGCGACGTGCAGCCACCGCCTACGAAACCGCCATCAACCAACTCGTCGAACACCCAGGTCTGGCAGCCTGACTCACGCCCACGAACGTGACTCGATCATGACGGCTTCGCTCGTCCAAGACCCTAGGAAAATGTGGCCTGGGCGTAGTCGAGGGCGGCGGATACGTTGACCAGGCCCGCGCCCGTAGCGAGGTCTGGGCCGGGCCCGGCTGCGACGTTGAAACGGAGGTGGTTGTGGCCTGCGGTGACGTCGACGGCAGAAGCTTTCAGCGCCTCGGTGATCTGTGCTGTGGTCAGGGCCGGTAGGGCGCCAAGCAGCACGGCTACCGCGCCGGCCAGTTGCGGCGCGGCCGCAGATGTGCCGGAAAACAGCGCCCAGCCGTCATCGGCGGTGGTGCCGTCCGGGGAGTCCGGGAAGGTCGGATGCACGAAAGGTTTGCTCTCGTCGACGTCGATTCCGCAACCCGGCGGGATGGGCAGCAGGAGGTACTGGGCGCGGGGGATCGTGCCGACGAGCCCCGAGACGGTCGGCACGTCGATGCCCGGGAAAAACGGGCTCGCGTACCCGCTCGCGTAGTCGGAGGCAACGAGGTCCACGCCCCCGGTCGCGTACACCCCGCCAGCGGAAATGACGCCCGGCACCTGCGGTTCCACCGAGAACTGACCATTACCGGCAGAAAAGACCACAACGATTCCCGTCTCGACCGCGTCGCGGATTTCCGCCACCCATGCCCGATAGTACGGGGGAAGTGGGTCCTGCGTGGGGTAATCAAGGTCGCCGCCCCACGAATTGGTGATAATCTGCGGGTGGTCTGCCTTGGCTCGTAGGAATCCAGTGATGGCGCCGACGAGCTGACCGGCGTTGTTGGTGACACGGTACGGCCGCAGCGTCGCCCCGGGCGCGACGGCGAAGATATTCGCCGACTCACCCGTTCCGTGGCCGACAGGATCCTTACTCGGGCTGGTTCCAGGGACCACGGCGACCGGCCGTTCGACGCGGTAGTTGTGGACCAGAAAATATGGGTGGGAGTACTGCCCGGTGTCGACCATGGCTACTGTCACGTCGCTTCCGACGTGGCCCGCGCGGTGGGCGGCAACGCAGCCGAGTAGCACCGCGACGTCGTCCGGCACGGTCAGGTGGAACTTGGCGATGCTGGGCGGGATGGGGGACGGGAAAAGGTTGTGAGGGATTCGCGGCCGCTCGAGCACAATCGCCTCGATGGCGTCGCTGCCCGCCCGGCCCACAGCGAAGGAGCGTGGTTGGTCAGTGCCCACAATGTCGAGCTGGGTGACATAGGCGGTACGGCCGATCGCCAGCCGCTGCAGCACCTCCCGGGTGACTATCTCGCCGCTGGTTAATTCTTCGTAGGCGGCCGGCGGACCGGCGACGCTGAACCCGAGCCGGCTTTCCGCTGTGACAATGAGACCAGCCGCCTCGACATCACTGCGTGCACGCTCCCAGTCACCACTGGCAGCATAAAACGGCTCCGCCGACGTGAAATCAGTCGCCTCGGTGACGGAGACGCCCCCTTGGGATCTCACCGACACGTACCCGAGAACGAGATCGGGGACAGGCGAATTGGAGTCGAATTCTGCCGGGAATACCATGCGATACTCCTTTGATCAGGACGGATGAGCTGGACCCGGGCCGCCGTGCAGGCCGGGGATGGGCGCCACGGTGATGGACCGGACGTCGTCGTGCAGTTCCACCGGGACGGGCAGGGAAAGTGCCGCAGCCCGGCCGGCAAGCGGTTTTCCAAAAGCCGCCTCGAACGCATTCTGTGGACCTGACGCAAGGGCGCCGACGCGGGCGGGCACAACAGAAATGCCGCGCGAGGTGAACCACTCCACAACCGAGTCGGGTGGTGGCGCTGCCGCCATCTCGACCCACGCCTCGACGAAGTCGGGCTCGCTCCCCTCCCCGGTCTTCCCCATTTCTCCCCCTCGGTGGCCGCCACCGGGCCGTGACCCGCAGACCTTGCCTCGCACGCATGCGCGGCGGCTGTGTGGAATATCGGTCACGATCGTTGCGTAGTCCCGTCACCCCGGCGTCACCACCGGAGGGGCAGTGCAGCGGAGTGCGGTTGGCCACATTGATCATCTGTTCCCTGACGGTGACTGACGTTGGGGTCACGCGTAGGGGTCAAATGAATCACTAAAGATCCGAAGAGGACGGTGGTTTCTGATCCCATCCAAGGCCAGAACCATGATCGGTGAGAGCCGGCGAGGGGATTTGAACCCCTAACCGCCCGATTACACGAGCAAGGCAGACCGTCCGCTGATGTTCGTGGACGTCCGGTGACCTGCGCCGGACGTCCACTGGGGTCCGCTTACGTTGCTGTCGACGGTTGCTGTCACTCCGGTGCCCGATACCCCGGCCCAGGAGCGGCGTCGTCCCCGCCCGTTGCAAAGGTGTGGGTAGCTTGCCGCCGGTAGGGGCTGATTGGCTACAGTCACCCCATCCGGGGGGGATGACGGCGGCCTGTACCTTCGGATCCTGGGCGGTCGCCAGTGGGAGCGGCGGGGCTGTGCCGGTAGACCGTGATCGTGTGGAGCGGGCGTTACCCGACCGCTACGAACTACGCGGCAGGCTCGGCGGCGGCGGTTTCGGCGATGTCTTCCAGGCGTGGGACCGTCGACTGGAACGGCTGGTCGCGATCAAAGCGATGACGGTGGCCAGTGCCGACGAGCGTCGGCGCGCCAGCGACGAAGCGAAGCTCCTGGCCCGGCTGAACCACCCGCACCTGGTCAACATCTTCGACGCGGACGACGTCGAAGACCTCTTCCTGCTGTTCATGGAGTTCGTCGCCGGGAAAGCCCTGGACAAAGTCAGCCGCGGCCTCCCGCCGGAAACGGTGTGTGGGATCGGGCTGGCGGCCGGAGACGCGTTGGCGTATGTGCACGGCAGGCCGATGCTGCACCGCGACATCAAGCCAGCGAACCTTCTCCTCGCCGACGACGGCACCCTGAAGATTGTCGACTTTGGGATCGCGAAGCTACTGGAGCACACCGCCGCGTTCGGCCAGACCGGGACGCCGTTCTGGATGGCGCCCGAACAGCGGAACTTCGCCGAGCTCGGCCCGGCGACCGATCTGTACTCACTCGGGCTGGTCCTGTACTGGTTGTTCGCCGGGCAGCTGCCGGCACGTCCCCGCGTCGGGCCGCTGACCGGAGTACATGCGGCGCTGGCCGCGGTGGTCATGCGGGCGGTGGACGAGGACATCGACGCGCGCTACCCGTCGGCGCACGCGTTCGCCGTCGACCTCGCTGAGGCTGCCGCGGAGGCGCTCGGAGCGGGCTGGCTCAAACGCAGCGGCCTGATCCTGCGGGTGGATGACACGATCCGAGAGGCAGCGACCTGCCTACCGTCCCCACCGATCCGGCCGACGCGCCGGACCGGTGGGGACGGCAGGCAGGTGGGGACGGCAAGCGGGTGGCTGCCGTCCCCACCGATCCAGCCAATCCAGCCGCCGCGCCGCTTCGAGGACGCTGTCCGCCCGGTCCCCGGCGATAGCGCTGGGGACCGGGCGACGACGCCACCCGGTCAACCTCACCCGCCTACTCCGACACCACCGGCAGGTTCGCCTGCCCGCACGCCGCTGCCGGCGCAGGCAAACCCTGGAGGCTCTACTCGCGAGGAGGACCAGTCTCGACCGGTCAGTAGAGACGCTGAACGCGCCAGCCCCGTCGCACATCGCGGCTACCGCCCGGCGTCGCCCCCTGCGCCGTCGACCAGCCCCGTCGTTCGCCGCAGGCGCTGGCCCCTGGCCATCGGTGTCCTCCTGACGGGGCTGCTTGCCGCGGCGGTCGTCACGACCGTCGCCCTGCTGCCCAGATCCAGTTCCCCGCTGATCACTACCGTGGCCGGTACCGGCACTGGCGGGTTCACAGGGGACGGCGGGCCGGCCACCCACGCCCAACTCGCCAATCCCGACGGGGTGGCGGTCGACAACACCGGCACCCTCTACATCGCCGACCAGGACAACAACCGGGTGCGCCGGGTCGGCACCGACGGAACGATCACCACCCTGGCCGGGACCGGCACTGCCGGGTATGCCGGGGACGGCGGGCCGGCCACCCACGCCCAACTCGCCAATCCCCACGGGGTGGCGGTCGACAGCACCGGCACCCTCTACATCGCCGACGAGGGCAACCAGCGGGTGCGCCGGGTCGGCACCGACGGAACGATCACCACCGTGGCCGGGACCGGCACCGAAGGGTTCACCGGGGACGGCGGGCCGGCCACCCACGCCCAACTCGCGTATCCGGAAGGGGTGGCGGTCGACCGCACCGGCACCCTCTACATCACCGACCAGGGCAACCAGCGGGTGCGCCGGGTCGGCACCGACGGAACGATCACCACCGTGGCCGGGACCGGCACTGCCGGGTATGCCGTGTATGCCGGGTATGCCGGGGACGGCGGGCCGGCCACCCACGCCCAACTCGCCAATCCCCACGGGGTGGCGGTCGACAGCACCGGCACCCTCTACATCGCCGACCTGAGCAACAACCGGGTGCGCCGGGTCGGCACCGACGGAACGATCACCACCGTGGCCGGGACCGGCACCGAAGGGTTCACCGGGGACGGCGGGCCGGCCACCCACGCCCAACTCGCGTATCCGGAAGGGGTGGCGGTCGACCGCACCGGCATCCTCTACATCACCGACCAGGACAACCACCGGGTGCGCCGAGTCGGCACCGACGGAACGATCACCACCGTGGCCGGGACCGGCACCGAAGGGGATTCCGGGGACGGCGGACCGGCCACCCACGCCCAACTCGCCAATCCCGACGGGGTGGCGGTCGACAACACCGGCACCCTCTACATCACCGACCGGGGCAACCACCGGGTGCGCCGGGTCGCCACCGGCAGCCAATAGCGCCTTGGGTCGAATCGGCTCGATCGCACGGAGACTACGTCTCGCTGCTGCTGGTCAGGGGGCAGGGTGTCCGGGGAGCGCAACAACCCTGACTCGGACTCCGCAGGCAAGCTCCTCACCCGGCAACGCCAATTTGTCAGGCCGGCGCGGTGGCGGGCTGGCGACTCGACCATGCCGGCCGGCGGGAGGAGGCCCTGGCCGCCACTGAGGAAGCTCAAGCGCTGTCCGCTGTGGCCGAGAGAACGGCCCAACCGCGGCGCGGTTTACGCCGCGGTTGGGCATCCGAAATTGTTGCTCGCATTCGTGGAAGGTGACCGCGGCCTGTCTCGCCGCTGGTAACCACGCGGGTCGGGCTGCCAGGGAAGCGAAGCGACGGAGACTGTCTCCCGGCTGCCCGGCAGGAGGTCAGCGGGAATCACGGACCGGCCACAACGGGACGGTTGAGTGGACCCGAAGACGGGCGATGTCGTCGGGACTGGGGTTGAGGGCTTCGGCAAGGCGGCGAAACGTCAGATAGTCGATGCCTTTGGCTCGGGCCTCGGCGGTGTAAGCGTCGGCGTCGCGGCGTAGCTCCTCGATGGGACGCGGCGGGCGGGGACCCGACAGCCGCAGAGCCTTGGCCCGTTCGTAGTCGATGTCCGAGGTACCGCAGATGCGGCGAATGACGTCCTCAGCCTGATCGAGCGTGCCGGTCTCGGCAAGAGACGCGACGTACCGGGTACCGGCCACGAGAGCGGGTAGATCTACACGGTAGATGTCGGCGCTGCGGTCGGTGAGTTCCACGGGGGTTCCGCTGTCGCGTATCTCGACTCTGCCTCGGGCTCCGAGCGCGGCGGCGGTCAGCAGGGCCGTCGCTTCAGTGGGGTGCCAGGCAAGATGATCACACAGCGGCTGAACCTCGTCGCGGTGCAGCCGATGCAGGCGCTCTCCGCCGAGTACCTCGACGCGGGCGACAACCTCAGCCTCGGAAAGCTCACCGTCCAGGCCGGGGCCGGCAGTGAGGATCTCGACGGGGACGGGCAGAGCGGTGCACGCGGCGAGGGCCAGACCGTCGGCAAGGGGGCTGCGCAGACCGGGTTCGTCGCCGTGGGCCACTGCGTCGCCGCCCACATCGACGATCCACACGCGGGCGGCAGCGGAGATCTCGACCAGTTCGGCGACCTGGCGGCGGATACCGGCCGCGCCACCGCCCGGATCGATGAGCAGGAGACGGGCGTCGATCTGACCGGCCAGGCGCGGAAGAGTAGAGCGGCCAGGCGGCGTTGTGTCCGAGCTCGGGATGATCTGCCAGTTGAAGCGGCCCACAGGTACGAGCGCGGTGAAACCGGCGGGGCCGCGGGGCCCGGGAAGCGGATCGACGCGGAGACGTTCCCACGCGTAGGTGAGCACGGTCGGCGCCGGGTCGGTCGGCCTGAGGATCTGATGGAGGGCGCTGGCCGCCAAGGCGTCGCCACCGCCACCGGCAGCGATCAGGAGTGCACCCACGACAACGAGCCTACGAGTCACCTCCTCCCAGCCCTGGCCGACGTCGCGCCACTGCTGCTCCAGCGGGAACGCATCCGACACGGCACCCTCGCCTACGTCGAGGAGAAGACCGGCCGGCGCGGCAGGTACGCCCGGGACACCATTGCCGCGCGGCTCGCAAGCGACCTGGAGCGCGCGGAACTGGAACTCGGCGACGGGCCGGCTGCCGTGCTCGTGGTCCATCACACGGTCTACGACGCGCAACAGCAGCCCATCGAGTTCGCCGAAGCCGTGTACCCACCCAATAAGTGGACCTTCGAACAGGGCTACTCGGTGATCGACTAGCCCGGCGCTCATCCCGCTTGCGGCGCACGCAACCGGTGTGCGCCCTGCGCCAACACGTCCTACCGCGAGAGGAGATCGCAGATGGCCATTTCCGATCACGAATTGGTGGTGGAACTGGGCATGAGTAAACAGGAACTGATCCGCACGGTCGAGGCCGGTGTGCCACCGGGTGCGCGCCTGACCGACTTCGACGGTGATGTCGACCTCACCCTGATCTGGCGGGTCCGTGACGGGTCGGCCTGGCCGGACGCTGACGCGGCGGCAGCAGTGGAAGACCACGCTTGGCGAATCTGGGCGGAAGCCGACGCCCGGGCGCAGGAGCTGGCGCGGGCCGAGCGTGCCGCGTTCGAAGAGGTGGCGGCGGCGCGGAATGCCTGGCGTGAGGCTGTCCGCGTGCTGGCCCTGGTCGCCCCGGCCCGGACGGTCGCCCGGCACGGCCCTCCCGCCAAGCCGGCCAGTGCTGATGCCCGACAGCCGACGTACACGTCGTCTCACCCGGTTTCGCCGGCCACCGGCTCATCCCAATGATCCCGATCGTCCCGTACCAAGCACCCAGACCGTAGTCAGCCAAAAAAATCTTCAAAAGGGATTTGTCTCCAAAGACTGGCCTATGCCACTCTTTTGGCTAATGGCATAGGCCATAAGGTCAAGAGAGTGGCTCGGCGGGGAACGTCGCAGAGCCGGGACGGGAGAGGTGATGGCCATGGCGGTACCGCGGTGGATTCCGGTGCGGTTCGGGGATGTGTTTCCCCATGGGGCGTTCGTGCTGGGGGTGGAGCCGGCGAGGGGATTTGAACCCCTAACCGCTCGATTACAAGACGAGCGCGCCCCATATCAATAGGTGCCAGCCAGTACCAGGAAATGACAATACATCCAGGCCATCGCGTTTTCCATTGCCAACCTGTAC
>NZ_CAUVXP010000072.1:0-28263 GCF_963555955.1 Protofrankia sp. Cas3 | reverse complement strand
TCGGAAAAGGTTGCGCGACGGTTGTCACGTTCTGAGACAGGATGACCGGGTGCCGATCCGACGCCAAACCCCGTCAACCCGCGCGCCGCGGCGGGCCCAGCCGATGCTGCCATTGCCGATCCGCAATGCCGGTCAGCCGGCCCGAGCCCGTGACCTACCGGTGACTGCATCATGCGGTGGCTGCAGCGCCCGATGGACCGACCCGGACGCCACTCACTGCCGGGTCTGCCATGTCACCTGGCAGGACCTGAACGGTTTTGACACGCATCTGGCGGAGTGCCAGCCAGGGCTTGCCGCCCGGTCCACCCGCTCTGGCCGGGCGCCGCGACGCTGACCCTCGGATCAACGTCGGCGCGGCAGCCCCGAGGGGCGTTGCGTTGCCGTGGCCGGCTGCTTCGCGGCGGTATGGACGGTCCGACCGTGTCCAAAAGCGATTTCATCGACGTTGATTCCGGCTGGTTTGTCCAGGAAGAACCGCTCGTCAGGTGAACGCCGGCCGGCGGGATCCCGGTGGACGCGGGACGGCCGCTGCCCGCCTTTCGGTCCGATGCGCCGAATGACGAGATCCGGTTCGCCGATCCCGCCGAGCGCCGCGAAAATGATGAACAACAGGATGATCGATGATCCGAAGGTCGTCAGGATTCCGAGCGAGTACGGATCGAATCCAAGCGGGGGGCGCAGGCTGGGCTCGGGTGTGACCTGGGTGGCCGCCAGCGCGGTGTAGTGCATCGTGCATACGGCCAGGGCCATCACTGCGGACGCTGTGATGACATGGTTGGCGCCGCCCAGGGAGCCGAGGAAGGTGCCATCCTCCGACGACGTCTGGAGGTCGGCCCGGGCGCTGCGGTGAAGTCCGAGTGGACCGGGCCCGCGACCCACACCGTGCAGGGCGATCCAGAACGCCATGGTGGCCGCGAACACCGCGATGAGGACGGACAGGACGACGACCGGCATTCGGTAGGTCACGGTTCCCGATGTGCGCATGGCCGCCATGCCGGTGTAATGCATCGCTGTGATCGCGAAACCGGTGCACGCCCCGCCGGTAATCAACCGGGTCGTGTTGAACGGGTTGGTCCCGACGACGCAGAGGCCGAGGGCGGCACCGGCGATGGATATACCCAGGGACAGCAGTGTTTCAGATAGACTGAACGTGATGTCCGGTCCGATATGATAGGCGAGCATACCAACGAAATGCATGGACCAGACCGCTCCGCCGCCGAGCGCGACTGCGGTGACTGTGATCCACCGCAGTCGCCTGCCGCCGCGGGTCGCGCGGATGCGGGCCGCGCTCGCCAAGGCCGCGAACGAACCTACGGCGGCCAGCAGATAGGACAGACCGACAAATCCCAGGTCGTATGTTGCCGTGAAATGAGCGTGGGCGGCAGCGAGGTTCTCCACTGCGCTGCCGCCGAGAGGGCGAACCGTGGTCATCATCGGATTCCTTATGTGTGACGCCGTTGTCACCGTCCGTCTTACCACTATTCGTAGCGTCCGATAAGCACCTGGTAGTCATCTCTGTGGCAACGTGTTCACTACCAGTGAACTGAAGGGTTCGCTAGCACCTGAAGGGTTCGCTGGCATCGCCCCGGTCGGTTACAGCTGGCGTGCCCACCCGCAGCGGGATGCGACATACGCCCACCTGAAGCTGGTCAGCGCCACGACTGTCCAGCGATCCGATGTGACGGCGCGGCGCTGCCCGTCGAGGCAGGTGTAGCGCCCGCCGATCACCTCGTCCACCGTTCCACGGGCACAGTCACGCTCTTGGTACCAGCACCACGGTCCGCTCGCGCAACCGCCAAGGTGGGCCATCAGGCGGTAGCCGGTTGCCGGACCGGACCGCAGGTTGAGCTGGCAGCCGTTGGCGGCGGTGGGGACCATGTACCAGTGCGTCGCGGGCAGTGGAGTCCCGGCCCGCGTCTCGGCGACCGCGGGTGAGCCCCAGGAAACGGCCGCGAATGTGGCCAGCAGGCCCATCGCCAGTGCGACGCCCCGGACGAGGCTCCGTCGGTGGACCTGTCGTCTCCGCACGGTGAATCTGATTGGCTTGGGGTGAAACAGGGCAACCGGGAACATGACGCCTCCAGGACCATGGATTACTCACATGCGGATGGAGGACGTTCTACCGTGGATGTCGCCCCGTGTGGTTGTACGGCACGCGGTGTGCCCGAAATCAGCGCACCCCGCAACAGGGGTGGATCTCAGCGCGAAGGGTCGGGCAGGGGACCCACTCGCTGTTCTGCGATGGCAAAGGCGGCGAAATCGATCGTGGTATCCGTCTTGGGCGCAAATGACCGGTCCCCACCGCCGTACACGGCCGAGAACATGATGCCACCGATGCGGACCTTGTCGGAGATACGCGGGTTATAGCCGTGTTCCTTGAAAGTGTCCTTGTTGTCGATCCAGACCGCCAGCAGCCCCTGGGAGACGGTTTCGAAGTTCATCCGGACGCCCTGCTCGACACAGATCCACTTGCCGGTCTCCCACGTCCACGTCTTCTTGCCGGAAACTTTGATCGGCGTGTCCGGGCGGGCGGTGTTCGAGTAGACAATGCCCTCACCGTCCTTTCGCCAGGCGAACCGGCTGGCGAAACCATTTCTGTCGGTGTCGGTGCGCTTGTCCTCGCCCTTGTTGTAGATGACCCCGTAGAATCCGGGGAGCTTTCCCGCCTTGTTGAAGTCGAAATCATGCGGGAAGCGTACGTAGTAGCGCAGGTACATCTCGTAGGTCGGCCGGCCGTCCATAGCGACGAACAGCTGGGAGCCGCCATAGGTGTTACCGTCGTTGTACACCTCGGCATCGGGGTTGTTGAACGTGTCGCCCGCCGGCAGTGAGACTCGGACGATCTTCTGGAAACGAGGGTCGTCGGAGGGCAGTATCTGCGCCCGGTCCAGACCGAAGGTCGCGCGTTGCTCCGGAACGAGACCCTTGCCGAAGAAATCCGCGGCGCCGGTGTCGAAGAACTGCGGCGCCGCGTTCGTAGCGGCGCCGGATGGCGCCGCGGGGTCCGGCGGAAGAGTCTCGCTGGCCGGGTCGAAGGGACGCTTGGGCTTCGAACAACCCGTCGCGGCCACGCCCAGCAGGCCGAGTGCCGAACCCAGCACAGCCCGTCGGGTTCGGGCCGGCGGCGATGGAACAATGATCCCGCGGTCAGTTGACCGGGTGGTTGACGGGCCAGGTACGTCAGGCAGGTACGATCCGTTCCCATCGTTCATCTGTCGACCCCCGGCGGTCCGCCGCTGTACTCATGATCACTGTATGTATGATCACCAGATTCACAGTCAATTCCGAAATTCTCCCGCCTACGGTACCAGTACGGTGGACTCGCGGAATATCGGCTGTCGCGGCGCCCGATCGGGCGCGATCTCGCTGAGCCGGCCGGGATCTTTATAGCGGTAGATGATTCTCACGGTGATTGTACGGATGCTGTTGACGAAACTCGTCGATCACCGGCCCGGCAATTGTCCGCATCGTTTCGCCTGCCGATCCGTTCGCCTGTCGGAGCGGCGGCCGAGCCGGAGCGCCATACCGATCAAGGTATGACGCTCCGGCCGACACCGACACCGACACCGACACCGACACCGACACCGACACCGACACCGACACCGACACCGGACGGCTGGACGGATCGGGTGGCTGGAGCAGCTCGCCGACGGGCCTACGGCCGGCCGAGAGCGTGGTACTCCCAGCCGGCGGCACGCCACTGGACGGGGTTAAGGGTGTTCCGGCCGTCGATGATCGTGCGGGTCGAGACGACCGCGGTCAGGGCGGCCGGGTCGAGCTCGCGGAACTCCATCCATTCGGTGAGGTGCAGGACGATGTCCGCATCGGTCGCGGCGTCGACGGCGTTGTCGGCGTACGTGAGGTCCGGATACATCCGCCGGGCGTTTTCCATCGCGGCCGGGTCATAGACGGCGACGGTTGCACCGGCCTGGTGCAGGGCGCTCGCCACGGCCAGCGCCGGGGAGTCACGAATGTCGTCGGAGTTGGGCTTGAAGGCCGCGCCGAGGACCGCGACCTTCTTGCCGGTAGCGCGCCCGCCCAGGAACCTGGTGGCGAGCGCGACGGTGTGGCTGCGCCGGCGGAGGTTGATGGCGTCCACTTCGGCGAGGAACTTCACGGACTCACCTGCGCCGAGCTCGGTTGCGCGTGCCTGGAAGGCCCGGATATCCTTGGGTAGGCAGCCACCGCCGAAACCGAGGCCGGCGTGCAGGAAGCGGCCGCCGATCCGGGTGTCGTACGAGATGGCCTTGGCCAGGTGAGTGACGTCGGCTCCGGTCACCTCGCAGATTTCGGCCATGGCGTTGATGAAAGAGATCTTGGTGGCGAGGAACGCGTTCGCCGCGACCTTGACAAGCTCGGCGGTCGGGTAGTCGACGACGACGACGGGAGTTCCCGCGTCGATCACCGATCCGTAGACCCGGCGCAGCGTCTCCTGCGCCGTGCCGTCGGCCCGCACGCCGAAGACGAGCCGGTCCGGGCGCAGCGTGTCGTCGACGGCGAAGCCCTCCCGCAGGAACTCGGGGTTCCAGGCGAGCTCCACCCCGGGCGCCTGGGCGCCCAGCCAGTCGGCGAGCCGGGCGGCGGTTCCGGCCGGAACCGTGGACTTGCCCACAACCAGCGAGCCGGGACGAAGCCCGCCCGCGATCAGTCCACTGACCGCGGAGTCGACGTAACGCATGTCCGCCGAGTTCGAGCCGGGGTGCTGCGGAGTGCCCACGCAGATGAAGTGGACGTCGGCCCCGGTCGCGGCCTCCGCGAGGGAGGTCGTGAAGGACAGGCGGCCGGACTCCAGGTTCTTGCGGAGCAGTTCCTCCAGTCCGGGCTCGAAGAAGGGCACTTCACCGGCGGCAAGACGGGCGATCTTGTTCGGGTCCACATCGACACCGATGACCTCGAACCCCAGCTCGGCCATGCAGACGGCGTGGGTCGCGCCCAGATAGCCGGTTCCGATCACTGAAATTCTCAACGGACCGACAACTGTTGTTGCTTCCATGATATGTTGCAAACCCCCAGTTGACAGTAATGTTACCTTGGGTGTCGCAGCTTTGACATGATCCGTTAACGTGCGTCACGTTCGGACCATGGGCTGCGGAGAAGAAAGATTATGCTTGCACTTGGTGAACCTAAAGTAAAATTACTCAACGTAATCGGCGTTTCTTGTAGCGGTACAAGCGCGTTCGGTAGCAACGGCACCCCCGGTGTCCGTGCGATTTGCGTCACACTGCTAACGTGCCCCCCGCACTGCTATCGGGAGTGGGGGTTGTTCGGCCCTCACGTCAGACGACCATTCTTTGGCCGACATGAAGAGGGTAGGCCGACGGACATCTACAGTTTCTCGGGTAGGTCTTTCGGCAAGCCTCCGGAGGGAAACCGTTAGGCAATGGACGTGCTCAGTTCCGTGATCGACCGCATCGGATCGTACTGGGGTGTCGTTCCCCTGGGGATCGCGGGAGTGGTCTCGTGGTCCGTGTGGTTGTTCCGACGGCTATTGTCCTCTCGCTACAAGCCGATCGAGAATGACTTCCGCGCCTCGACGTCCGTCGTCGTTCCCTCCTTCCGGGAAGACCCTGACGTCATCGAACGCTGTCTCAAGACCTGGCTCGACCAGGGTCCTGATGAGCTCATCATCGTCCCGGATGTCGAGGACGTCGAACTCATCAAGCGGCTGACCAGGCACGCTCGGCAGAATCCGGTCATGCGGGTGATGCCCTTCGTGCACGAGGGCAAGCGGTCGGCGCTGGGCGTCGGCATCGCCGCGGCCACCAAGGAGATCGTGGTGCTCTGCGACTCCGACACGGCCTGGGAGCCGGGCCTGCTCGCCGCGGTCCAGATGCCCTTCGTCGATCCCAAGGTCGGCGGGGTCGGTACCCGCCAGAGCGTCTACAACGCGCGCACCAGCGTCTGGCGCCGGGTGGCGAACTGGTTGGTCGACATCCGCTACCTCGACTACGTACCGGCGCAGGGCCGGGCCGGCGCGGTCGCCTGTCTCTCCGGCCGGACGGCTGCCTACCGCCGGGAGGCCATCGCTCCGGTGCTCCACAACCTGGAGAACGAGTTCTTCCTGGGCCGGCGCTGCATCGCCGGGGACGACGGCCGGCTGACCTGGCTCACCCTGGCGTCCGGTTACAAGACCATGCACCAGGACTCGGCCCGTGCGATCTCGATGTTCCCGGACAAGTTGAAACCGTTCATCAAGCAGCGGGTCCGCTGGAGCCGCAACTCCTACCGTTGTTACCTCACGGCGATCTACAAGGGCTGGCTGTTCCGGCAGCCGTTGATCTGCCAGATCAGCGTTCTCCAGATCCTGCTGACCCCGGTCACCATGGGGGTGGCCATGACCTACCTCGGGTTCTGGATCGCGCGACCGCAGGCGAACGCCCCTCTGATCGCGGTCGCATGGCTCCTGGGCGGACGCGCCGTGCGTGGATTCTCCCACTTGCGGGAGCAGCCGCGGGACATCTTCATCCTCCCGGTGGTCGTTCTGATGATCGTAGTTGTCGCACTTCCGATCAAGACATGGGCGTTCTTCACCATGAACAAGCAGGGCTGGCTGACCCGCCGCGCCGACCTGATCGGCGGCGAGGGGCAGTCGGACGCGTCCGTTCGGATGAGTCAAAAATGATCGGAGTTTCATGATTACCCCGATGTCTGGACTCTCCGGTGCCCAGCGTTCGGCCTCCGACGCCCGCCACCGGCCACCGCGGCGGGCGCGCGTGCGCGTGTGCGGCGCGCTCGTCGGTATGCTCCTGGTCGTCGTTCCAGGCTTCATGGCCGTTCCAGGCATCGTGGGCGTGGCAACGGCGGCGGCACTGCCGCCGTTGCCCCCGGTCACATCCGCGGACGCCAAGCGGCAGGCCAACCTGCTCGACGCCGAGGACATTCGACTGCGGGCGACGTTCGCGAAGTTCGGCGTGCTCAAGGCGCCGGCCATCGTGCAGAACCAGGGCACCCTTTCCACGCTGCTGCTGCCGGGACGTCCGGTTCCCTACACGGTCGACGAGGTTGTCGCGGCCGGCGGTATGCGCAAGGAGGTCGACGGTGCGCTCCTGGTGCAGATCAACATCGTGGTCGGGCCGAACGCACGCCTCATCATCGACTCGAAGTACGGGACGCTGCGTCTGGCCAGCAGCCCCGCGGGGTTCGCAGCGCTGACGAGCTGGCGCGGCGCCCTCGAGATCAACGGTGGTAACGCTCAGCAACCGATGAATGTCACATCCTGGGATGTCAAGGAACTCAAACCCGACCTCAACGTGGTTGACGGGCGTGCCTACATCCGCACGATGGGTGGCGAGCTGGTCGTGCGCAACGCGCGCGTGTCCAACCTCGGCTTCTGGAACGGCCGTTCCGGTGGGCTCGCCTGGACGGGTAGCAAGGGTCAGCCCAGTACCGGCGGTGCGGCGAACTCCACGTTCATCAACAACGTGTGGGGTGCCTACATCTCCGGTAGCGAGGGTGTTCAGATGATCAACGTCCGACTGGAGGGCAACGACCGTGCCGGTCTTGCCATCCACCGGGACGCGGTCAGCACCCTTATCTCCGGTAGCACCGCCATCGCCAACCACGGTGACGGCATGACCATCGACCGCGCGTCGGGCTCCCGGGTGATGCGCAGCACGATCTCGGGCAACAGTGGTGACGGCATCACCCTGGACGGTCGTGGCATCGGCATCGTCGCCACGGCAACCGGTGTGCAGGTCAACCAGATCAAGGGCACCGTCATCGAGGCGAACAAGCTGACCGACAACGGCCGGTACGGCATTCGGGTCCTCGGCGGTGAGGACGGGACCGTCCGCGGCAACACGGTCTCGGGCAGTTCGGTGGGCATCGTGGTCAAGAGCGGTGCGAACGGCACCCAGATCATCGACAACACCGTCAGCGGTGTGACCGACGCCGCGCTACAGGTGGGGCCGGATGCCAAGCGGACGGCGATCACTACCAACAAGCTGTCCGACGGGCGCATGGGAATCATCACCCAGGACGCCCCGACGAACGTCATCAGTCGGAACACGATAGCGGGGTCGACGGAGTTCGCGATCACGATTCGGGGCCAGGCTGACGGGACCACGATAGGTAACAACACCCTGTCCGGTCGCGGTTGGCGCGCGGTGGACATCAACAAGGCCACCGGAATCACCCTCGCGGCTCTCACAGCCAACGATGTGTCGAACTGGATTCCGCGGGTCGAGCGGCCCTGGTATTCGATCTTCGAGCGACACCCCGCGCTGTTCGTGTGGGCATTCATGGCCCTGCTGCCGATCCTGGGATGGCGGACCGGCCGGCGCTGGCGCAAACGGGCAGCGGAGCATCCCTATCCCGAGTCGGACCTGTTGGTGCAGCGGATGACCACGGGCACCGGACCGAAAGCCGACGTCATCAAGGCTGGCCGCGCGAAGGGCGCGCCGGGACCGGTCGAGGCGGCCGTCCGGTCGAAGGCTTCGGCTGCTTCCGAGCCGATACCGGTAGTCCCGGGGCAGGCTGTGCCTCGCTCGACGACCTACCGCACCGCGGCGGCGGCCGACATCGCGGCGGCGGAGCACCGGCCGGGCGGCAAGCCCCGGCCCGCCGACGCGCCCTGGTTCGCCCCCGGTACCGGTCCCGCAGTTCCGGGTGCCCCGCTGGTGCCGGCGGCGCGGCAGACGCCGGTGGACGGCCCGACCGAGACGTTCAACAGCCGGGTACTCGACCGGGCTCGTCCTCATGTCAGCCATGACGACAACCCGACCATGGACGTAAGGTTCCAGCGCGACCGGCTTCGAGAGCCCAAGGACGACCCGTTGAACGTCCATGGCAACGGCCATGGGAACGACAACGGCCATGGGAACGACAACGGCTATGGGAACGGCAACGGCAACGGCAACAACGGCTATGGGAACGGCAACGGCAACAACGGCTATGGGAACGGCTACGGCGACGACCTCCGGTCGCCGCTCCTGCCGGAGGCCTCCCCGTCAGGTGACCGGTTCCCGCAGTGGACCGGTCACGTATCTGACTCTCAGGCGTTCCCGAACGGTCTCGATGAAGACACCACGACCATCGTCAGCGACGAGGGCGTGTCGGTGATCAAGCTCGACGCGGTCGGGCCGGCACGGGCGACGATGTCCTACAGCAACGGCCGAGGCCGCGACCGTAACGGGCGCAGGGACCCTCAGTGACAGCTGTCACCATGCGTCAGAGGCGGTCCCTACTGCTCGTGGCGGCCACCACGGCCGTCGCCATCGCAGCGGTGACCGCCTCCTGTCATGGTGATGATGCGAAGCCGGTCGCCCCGAAGGCGCCGACGGCACTGGCAGACGGTTTCGCGGCTACCGGCCAGACACGGCAGGTGACATGCCCGCAGAGCGCTCCCACTGTTCACGATGGCGCCGACCTCACGAGCGCGCTGGCGTCGGCGAGCCCGGGCTCTGTCATCCGGATGGCCGACGGGACGTATGTCGGCGGGTTCGTCATCACGAAGGCGGGCAGCGAAGCCCAGCCGATCTGGCTGTGCGGTTCGGGTAACGCGGTGCTGGACGGCGGGAATGACACCGACTACATTCTGCACCTCGACCATGCGGCTTTCATCCGGCTGGTCGGTTTCAGCGTTCGCAACGGCAAGAAAGGCGTGATGGCGGATGCCACCCAGCACAGCGTCATTGCCGGGTTGAGCGTCAGCGCCATCGGGGACGAGGCCATCCACCTACGTGACTTCAGTTCGGACAACCTGGTGACCGGAAACACCGTCCGTGACACCGGACACCGGTCGGAGAAGTTCGGCGAGGGTATCTACGTCGGCAGCGCCGAAAGTAACTGGTGCAAGATCTCGAACTGTAGCCCGGACGCCAGCGATCGCAACTTCATCATCGGCAACAACATCGCTGGTACGACTGCTGAGAACATCGACATCAAAGAGGGCACCGCCGGGGGTGTCATCTCGGAGAACATGTTGTCCAGCGACAGGATGACCGATGCCGGGGGCGACTCCTGGATTGATCTCAAGGGCAACGGGTGGATCGTCGAGAAAAACACCGGTAAGCCCGGCGGGGCCATCAAGGATGGCATCCAGGAGCATGTGGTGAAAGAAGGCTGGGGTCGTCACAATATCATCCGGAAAAACACGCTCGTGGTGAACGCCGCGGGCTTCGGGGTTTACATCCACGAGAAGGACCTCGGGAACGTGGTCGGCTGCGACAATCAGGTCGTGGGCGCGGCTGCCGGTATTTCCAACGTCGCCTGTTCCTGACCGCGTCCGGCGTCAGCGGTTGCCCACCCGGCTGGCCGGGCAGGCAGGATCAACTCACCTGGCCGAGGCGCCGCGCACCGAGTACCTGACGGCTGACCTTCCTCTCCGCCACGAACGACAGGAACGGCACGGTTCCCGCAATCATGATCGCAAGAGTGTGGACGGGGCGAAACCGGCAGCGTGATGCCAGGTCCACGGTCAGGGCCAGGTAGATCATGAACAGGAAGCCGTGCAGCGGGCCCACGGTTTCGGCCACAGCCGGCGTGTCCGCCAGGTACTTCAGTGGCACGCCTATCAGCACGAGTGTGATCAGACCGACGCCCACCACATACGCGACCACCCGGAACCGCAGCAGCGCCGCGTGGATCGCCTCTTCGCTGTTGCGGCCGGTCCCGGCGGCTGGCGCTGGCAGCGCAGGCGAAGGCCGGGCGGGATCCAAGGTGGCGTCATCGGCTGACATGGTCACCGCGGCCTCGGTCCCGATGGCGCGTCCCGCTCGTGCAGAGCGGCAAGATAGCGGTTGTACGAGGCCAACTCCGCCTCGCCCTCCTCGTCGTCGATGCTGTTTTCGCCGATGGTGTCGACGGTGCCGATGTTGATCTTATCAAGATACTCAGCGGTCGGGTCGTTCGCTCCCAGCGAGGGCGCGATCCTCGGCATGGCTTCGTTCACCCGCGTCGGGTGACGTTCCTCACGTACCATCTGCCACCAACCGAAGACCACGGCCGCGGCAAAGATCGGCCATTCGACTCCGTAGAAAAGGTTCTGCAGGGTACCGCGGGCAGACTGCCCCTTCTCCCACTGCCACCAGCCGAGTCTGGCGAACAGGCCGATCAGAAAGAGCGCGAGTGCGTGGCGTACCAGCCACGACGGTGAGAAGAGGACTCGGCGCACGGTCGTGACGCTACTCTCCGGTCCGCGCCCGGTGAGCGGCCTGCCCGCCCCGGCTGGGGGGGGTTAGCGAGGAACGAGCAGGCCGGTACAGGGGAGACGGCGCCCCGTCGATCACAAGGATCTTGATGAAGACGACCCGTCCGTACATTCATATGTCCAGTCGTTCCAGCCGGCCGCATGGTTGCCGCACCCGGAGCATGTCTTTACGTCACCAAAATCTTACTGTTCGGGCGCTCTAAGGAGTTCTAACTGCCGAGCAGTATCGCGGCGGCGAGCGAGATCTGTCCGGCCGAGACGGCCGCTGGTTGCCGGGGCGAGGTGCCGCCGCTGCCGCCGCGCTGGAAACCCTGAGCAGGCTGGCCGGACCCGGACCCGGACCCGGACCCGTCCGCCGTTGACACCGTGACCGTCATACTGTGTGGGCCGGCGATTCCTCGGAAGTTGATCCGCACGATCGCGTCGGTCCACCGGCCCGGTTGGGGTGGCGCCAGCGACATGGCGGGACCGGCTTGTCCGTCCAGGTCGGTTCGGATCATGCCGCGTACCCCGATGGTGCCCAGATAGAGGTCCAGATGGCCGTCCACGCCGGACGTCAGCGAGATGGTCAGCCTGATTTCACCGGAAGCCGGTACGGCTAGACGATCGATGTAGTCCTTACCGGTCGTCTGCGGGCTGCCTCCGCTCCAGTCGAAACGGCCGGTCATGCCGGTCACCGCTGTCGGGGTGGCCCCGACGATGCCGAGCTGGCCGATGGCGGGGTTGCTGAAGGCGGCACGCGCTCGTTCGCGGACGCTGCCATCAGCGCCAGGTCCGTAGAGCACCCAGTCCATGACATTCGGCAGGGGAAGAACAACCCGTTGTGTTGGCATTGTTGCTAGAGTAAGTTGAATCAGTGGTATTGCACTGGTTGATGCCGATATACCGGTCCGCGGGGTCGTGACTGTCGGTGTGGTTGTGGCGGATGGTGTTGATGGCGGGGCGGTCTGTTGCTGCCCGCCCGGTAGTGAAGGCTTGGGGGACGGCGGCGTGGTTGGGGGGTGGGGCGAGGCTGAGGTTGGCGGAACTGATGCCGCCACAGCTGTGATGGCCCGGCGTTCGTCCTGCACCGTGATCGCCCGCACGCCGATCACGGTGATCGCGGCAAGGCTCAGCACGCCGGTGGCCATGCCAACGGCGATCACTGCTGGACGCTGGCGGGGCACCCACCCCCAGTGGTCCGGCCTCGACCGTAGGCCGGTTGGTGGCCAGGAGTCGTCGCCGCGTCGCATGCCGCCGCGTCGCATGTCGTCGTGGCGCATGCCGTCGTGGCGATCGCGGCTGCCAGCGTCTGACGAGGGCGTTGCGCCAGCAGTGCCGGCAGTGCCAGCTGTGCCGGCAGTGCCAGCTGTGCCGGCAGTGCCAGCCATGCGCCTGCGGATCCTGGCGCTGTCCGGCTCATGGGTGAACGCCTCGTCGGCCAGTGCGGCCGGCAGCCATGATGCAGCGTCCGCCTGAGCGCGGCCGGCGCGGCGGCGACCAGGACCACGATCGCGTCTGCGGCGGGCGGCTGTCACGTGGCCTCTCCTCCCCGCAGTCGCGCCGGTGGGTCAGCCTCCCGCCGCGGGCGCGGTAGTCCCTTGCGTGCGCCTGATTTCTTCCTTGATTGTGCCGAAGGCGCTGCTGCAGGTGGGGACGGCGTCAACCGCTCGGTGTCGCGTACGCTTGTCTCCAGGAGTCGTTCAAGCTCGCCCGCGCCCTTGGACGTCTGGCTCTTGACCGTGCCGATGGATATGCCCAGTGTGCGAGCGGTCTCGTACTCTGACAGATCGAAGGCGTAACGGAGCACCACGCATTCCCGCTTGCGGGTCGGAAGCGACATCAGCGCAGCCCGAACGTCGACGACGGCTGGCACGTCGGTGTCAACGCAGTGGGTCTCGGCCATGGTGCCGAGCATGCCCAGGCCACGCCGCTCACGCATGATCCGCCGCAGCCGGCTGGTTGCCATGTTCGCGACCGTACGGCGCATGTACGCCAACGGGTTGTCAACCTGACGCACTCTGCCCCAGTGCCGCCAGGCGGCGGTGAAGGCGTCGGCCGTGATGTCATCGGCGGCGTCGTGGTCGCTTGTCAGCAGGTAGGCGAGCCGTGCGAGCTGGCGATGATGCTGCTCGAAGAAGGCGTGGAACTCCGATTCTGGACGCGGACTGTCCGGGGAGCCGGCCTCCTCGGCATCCGGATACGCTGTGCCGCCGGTACTGGTCGTCGGTGGTGGCGTCACGGACAATGGTGGCGTCACGGACAGTCGAGTCGCCGTTGGTGGACTGGCGGATGTGCCGCCATCGGTGTAGTCGTCCCGTTCCAACCGGCGTGCTCCCGTAGCTCGTCCGATGGCCGACGCATTCCCAACGATCTGGCAGGAATCAGCCGATCATCGAGGTGCAGTCCCGCAGGCAATGTAGTCGAAGTATGTCCGACCGCCAGAGTGAGGTCTCTGCCTGGTTGGCATAATTCGGTCATCCGATGGTAAGATCGGTTCTTACGGGATGTTGTACGCAACTGCCGACGTCACGGGCCTGTTCGGCGTACGCAGCGGGCAGTCCTATGATCAGTACTGGATCTTTGCGACGATGTTTCCGGTCTCCGTTGGTCCGGGTATCCCCGCCCCTATGGTTGCGTCGCGCGTCAGAGTGCCTGGCAGCAGGGGATGCAGATCAAGGATCGGGGTCGGGGTGCGTGCATGGCCGGACGCGCTAGGTGGTCGGCGCCGGCTGGCCGTTCGTCCGCACCAACCCAGCACGCCGCCTCCGCTTGATCCGGACGTTCCCGTTCCGGACGACCCGGGTCCGCTGCTTCCGGATACTCCGGACCTCCCTCCCGCGCCGCGCGAACCATCGCCCTATACCGAGCCCGCCCCGGCCGAGCCCGAACCCGAACCGGCCTGTCTTCCCCCGGATGACGCCTTCGGCTCCCGTCCCGTCAGCGGCTGGCCGCGGCGATGATCTGCTCTGCGACCTGGCGGGCCTGGTTGGCGGTGATGGCGAAGCCAACGCCGATGTTGCCGGACTCGGACTGTTGCCGGCCAGGAGAGGCGCTCGTCCCACTGCTCGTCGTGGCGATGGACGAGGTGATGCCGATCAGTTCACCGGCCGAGTTGACCAGCGCGCCGCCTGAGTTGCCCGGGTTGAGCGCGGCATCGGTCTGGATCGCCTGGTATCTCACGGCGCCGCCCGTGCCGGCGGTGCCTGCGCTGATGTCGACCTGACGACCGAGGGCCGAGACCACGCCGGCGGTGACGGTCTCGGACAACCCGAGCGGACTTCCCACCGCAACAACCTGATCGCCTACCCGTACGTCCGTGGAGTCGGCGAACGTCGTGGGCGTCAGTCCGGTTGCTTTGATCTTGATGACGGCGAGGTCGGCGGTGGTGTTCTGCCCGATGAGCGTTGCGGCGTACCGGGTACCGTCCTGCATGCGGACGTTGATCGTACCGCCACTCGCGATCACGTGGTTGTTCGTGAGGATGTAGCCGTCGGCACGGATCACCACCCCGGATCCGACCGCCGATGCCTGGCGGCCGACGACCTCGAGCGTGACCACACTGGGTTCGATTTTCATGGCGGCGGCGGCGACAGTGTTCGGTGCGCTGGACTCGACCGCTGATCCTGATGTCGCTGCGGCGGCGCTGACCGCCGGGGGCTGTTCGGCGATGGTCGTGACGGCGGCGCCCACCGCGGCGCCGGCGCTCGCCGTTGCCAGGCTCAGCGCCATCAGGCTCAGGGCCAGGCGGCGGCGGCGTGCGGACGATGCCGGCTTCTCGCGCCCAACGGGCGTGTCCACCGGGAGCGCGGACGGCGGTGAGGGTGAGAGGGGTGAGAGGGGTGAGCGCAACGGTGGTCGCGTGCGGGCCGGGGGCGCAAGCGTCGAAACCGAGCTGTCGCGTAGCCAGGTGGCATCCATGGTGTCACGATCCCGCCGCGATCTGAGTCATTCGTGAAGCCCGACCGATGAACGCGTGAGAACGTGCTTGGAGTGCCCGGTGACAGGGGTGCGGCGACCCACGGTTCATTACCGTGGGTATAGTATATAAGTTCTTTGAGTAATGTCATGGGATGTTGGAGGTTCACGGATGTCGATGGTGAACATCGATCCTGTCGGTACCGGCGAAGACGGGCAGGCGTGGCGCCTGCTGGCCGCGGCCAGTGACGCGGCGGGTATTCCGATCACCGACTTCGTGATCGCTCACGCCACCAGAGCGGCGACCGACATCCTGGCCGACCATCGACTCTTCTGTCTCTCGGCCGAACAGGAGGCTGACGTCAGGGCGCTGGTGGCCGAGCCCGCGCGCATGCCGGCGGGGCTTGAAAGCCTTCTTGCAACGGCCGGGCCGGGGGCCGGTGCGCACGGGTACAGCGGCATTGAGACGTTGGCTACCTACCATTCCCGCTCGGGGTTCGACTGCGGATCCTTGCCGACCACGACCTGGTTGCGGGAGCAGGCCCTCATTGCCGCCCAGAGCGGGCGTAACCGGGTCCGGGTCATCCGGCGGGGGTCCGGAGACGACGTTGCCGGTTACTATGCGCTGTCGAGCGGAAGCCTTGCGGGTGGCGGAGGGGAGACACCGGTACTGATCATTTCCAGGGTCGGGGTCGACCTCGCGGATCGTCATCGCGGCGTCGGCCGGGCGCTCGTGGCCGACGCTCTGGCGCAGGTCGCGTACGCCGCGGGGCCGGCCCGGACGCCGATCCTCATCATCAATGTCGAGGATGCCTCGGCTCGCGAGTGGTGCCGGAACCTGGGGATCTTCTCCGACTGGCCGTCGGATCCCTATCGTCTGCTGCTACGTGTCTGCGATCTGCGTCTGGCGTTTCCAGCATAGGCTGGTGCCAGCCCTGCCGTTACGCTGACGGCTGCCGTGCGGATACCGTGGCGCTGTGCATGCGGTGACAGTGACGTCGTCGGGTGGTCCTGAGGTCATGTCCTGGGCCGAGGTGGCCGATCTACCTTTCCCGGGCCCGGGTGAGGTGGCCATTGATGTGGTCGCCTCCGCGGTCAACCGGGCAGACCTGCTGCAACGACAGGGTTTCTATCCGCCTCCGCCGGGCGCTTCGCCGGTGCTCGGGCTGGAGTGCTCCGGCCTGGTCGCGGCGGTCGGCGACGGTGTGACGGCGTGGCAGGTCGGCGACGAGGTCTGTGCGCTGCTGTCCGGCGGCGGATACGCGACCAGGGTCAACGTGCCCGCTACCCAGGTGCTTGCGGCACCGGCGGGTGTGTCGCTGGTCGAGGCCGCCGGGCTGCCCGAGGTCGCCGCCACCGTCCACTCGACGGTGTTCGGGCTGGCCGGGCTGAGCGACGGCGAGGTCTTCCTCGTGCACGGCGGCGCATCGGGGATCGGTACGTTCGCGATCCAGGCAGTGCGGGCGCTTCGACCGTCGGTGACGATCGTCACCACCGCGGGCAGCTCGGCGAAGCTGGCGCGGGTCCGCGAACTCGGAGCCGATCTTGCCATCTCCTACCGGGACGACGACTTCGTCGCCCGTGTGAAGGAGGCCACCGACGGTCGCGGAGCGGACGTCATTCTCGACAACATGGGTGGTTCCTATCTGGCGCGCAACGTTGACGCGCTGGCCGTCGAGGGGCGGATCGTCGTGATCGGACTCCAGGGCGGACGAAAGGGCGAACTGAACCTCGGGACGCTGTTGGCGAAGCGGGGCGGCGTACACGCGGTGTCGTTGCGTGGCCGGCCGGACGCGCAGAAGGCGGCGATCGTGGCCGCTGTTCGTGAGCAGTTCTGGCCGGCGGTCGAGGCCGGCATGATCCGGCCGGTCGTCGATCGGGTGGTCCCGATCGAGCGGGTCGCCGACGCGCATCGGCATGTCGAGGACCTCGGGCATGTGGGTAAGGTCCTACTTGCTGTGAATCTTAGTTACAGTGAGTCCTTGAAGTGAGGCAAAATGTCGCCGAAGGTGATCGGATCAGGACAGCATCCATCCTGCCCGCATGCCTTTCGGCGCGACCAGGCAGGATGGACCCATGGCAGATCAACCGGACCCGCGGGTCGTGATCGTCGGACCGGACGGTGCTGTGGATACCGATACTTCGGGTGCTCGCCCGCGGATCGTGCCCAGCGCCATCGGCAGCGGCATTGATGCGTCCCACGTCACCGACGGCGAAGGCGACCAGTCGAACACACTCATGGAGATGGTCTCCCAGCCGGACAAGGTGATGCGGATCGGCGCAATGATCAAACAGTTGTTGGAGGAGGTACGGGCGGCGCCGCTGGACGAGGCGAGCCGGCTCCGCCTTCGGGAGATCCATCGTAATTCGATCAGAGAGCTCTCCGACGGGCTGGCCCCTGAGCTTCAGAGCGAGCTGGGCCGTCTCACCCTTCCGTTCGACGAGACGCAGACCCCGAGCGACGCCGAGCTCCGGATCGCCCAGGCGCAGCTCGTCGGCTGGCTCGAGGGGCTCTTCCACGGCATCCAGACGGCGCTGTTCGCCCAGCAGATGGCCGCGCGGGCCCAGCTGGAGGAGATGCGGCGGCGGGCCCTGCCAAGCGGTTCCCAGTCCGGTGAACAGTTCGGTCGCGGCGCCTATCTGTAGTTTGCGCGCCGGGCCGGGTCAGCTGGCGGGACTGACCGAGCTCATGTTGAAGTCGGGGACGCGCACCGCCGGCATCCGCGCGAGCGTGAACCAGTCCGCCCACTCGCGTGGAAGCGTCCGGACCGTTGCCCCGACCTCGGTGAGCCGTCCCAGCAGGTCCACCGGACTCTCGTTGAAACGGAAGTTGTTCACCGCACCGACGACCTCGCCGTCCTCGATCAGGTAGACGCCGTCACGGGTGAGCCCGGTGAGCAGGAGGATCTGCGGGTCGACTTCACGGATGTACCACAGGCAGGTCAGCAGCAGCCCGCGAGAAGTATTCGCGATCATCCCTTCCAGGGATGCGGTCCCGCCGCCGTCGAGGGTCAGGTTGTCGACGAACGGGGTCACCGCAACTGCTCCGGGGCTTGGGGCCTGTGGGCGCGCGTTCGCACGATCGTCGCCCGCCCGTTGGCCCTCCAGGGCGCCACCACGAGCCGACGCACGGGTCTGGACCAGCGCGGCCAGCTTGCCATCCATGATCCAGTCGGTGCGACGCAGCGGCAGTCCGTTGTCGAACACGCTGGATGTCGCCGACGAGGACGCCGCGATCACGAACGGGGTCGCGGAAAGCTCCGGGTCGAACGGGTCGCTGAACAGGTGCAGGCCGGGCGGGCCGAGCGTCTCACCGATTCTGCTGCCCCCGCCGGCCCGGCTGAAGACGGTGCGTCCCTCGGCGGCGTCGCGGCCGGCGGCCGACCAGTAGGCGTAGGTGAGCAGGTCCGCGACGGCGGACGGCGGCAGCAACGTCTCGTAGCGGCCGGCCGGCAGTTCCACCGAGCGCGCGGCCCAGGCCAGACGCTGGCGCAGGAGCGCGTCGGTGTCCGGCACGGACACGTCGGTGAAGTCGTGCGTGGACTGGCCATGCCACACCGAGCCGCCGGGCGTGGCGCTCTTGGCGTTCCATTCCACGGAGCCCGTCGGCTGGCTGTGCCGTAGCCGGAGCCCCGCGGAGGTGCCGAGCCAGGTGGTGGTCAGTTCATGCTGGGCGAAACCGAACAGGCGCCGCCCGTCGGCCCGTGCCGCCTCGAAGGCGTCGCCGAGATCGCGGGCGAATTCGGCGAACACGCCGGTGCTGGTGCGTTGCGCGGGGTCCGCGAAGGTTGTCTGCGCCGCTGCGTGCGCGGCCGCCGGCGCCGGCTGGCCGGACCGGTACGACGTGGTGACCTCGGTGTAGCCGTCGGTATAGCCGTCGGCGTCGGGACCGAGCAGCTCGGCGTAGTCGTCGGCGTTCCCGGCCTCGCGGGCGTCGGCCTCGGACAGCCGCAGCAGCTTCGCCAGGTCGTCGCGGTCGGAGACACTGCTCGCGGAGCGGACCCCGAACGCGCGGCCCACCACGCTGATCACGGTGACGGACCGGTCCCGGGCCGCGCCGTTGGTGGTCAGGGTGTTGTTGGCCCACCGGAGGTTCACCGTGCTCGACTCGCCAGCGATCACCACGGCGCCGTCGGCCCGTGACGATGCCAGCGCCATCTCGACGATTTCGTGGGACTGCATCGCGCTCACCGGCCCGCCTCTCGCTGGGTGTTGAGGATGTTCACGCCTCGCAACAGCACGGACGGACAACCGTGGCTCACCGGGGCAACCTGGCCGGGCTGGCCCTTGCCGCAGTTGAACGCACCGCCCAGGACATAGGTCGCCTCGCCGCCCACGGCCTCCAGCGACCCCCAGAAATCGGTGGTGGTCGCCTGGTATGCGACGTCGCGCAGCTGCCCGACGAGCTGGCCGCCGCGAATCTCGTAGAACCGCTGGCCGGTGAACTGGAAGTTGTACCGCTGCATGTCGATCGACCAGCTCTTGTCACCGACGACGTAGATTCCGCGTTCCACCCGGGAGATCAGTTCTTCGGTGGCCGGCCCGCCTGGGGCAGGCTGGAGTGACACGTTGGCCATCCGCTGGATCGGCACGTGTCCGGGGGAGTCCGCGAACGCGCAGCCGTTGGAACTCCGCACGCCGAGTGCGACGGCGTTCTGCGCGGCCATCCTGCGGTCGAGCTGGTAGCCGACCAGAGTTCCGGCGCGGACGATGTCCCACTGCCCGGCTTGCACGCCCTCGTCGTCGTAGCCGATCGTCGCCAGGCCGTGCGGGGCGGTGCGGTCGCCGGTGACGTGCATGGCGGGGGAGCCGTAGCACAGTGACCTGATCTTGTCCAGGGTTGCGAACGATGTGCCCGCGTAGGCGGCTTCGTAACCCAGCGCGCGGTCGAGTTCGGTGGCATGGCCGACCGACTCGTGGATGGTCAACCACAGGTTGGACGGATCGATCACCAGGTCATAGCGGCCCGGCTCCACCGAGGATGCCTGTGCCTTCTCCGCCAGCAGGGATGGGATGAGCGCGATCTCGCCGTCCCAGTCCCAGCAGCCCGCGGCCGGACCCGCCACCAGCCACTCCCAGCCGCGGCCGACCGGGGGCGCGATCGTACGCATGGTCTCGAAGCCGCCGGCGGCGCGCTCGACCCGGGTCGCCTCGAGCTGGCAGATCACCCTGACCCGTTGCTGGGTGGTGGTCGTCCCGGCCAGGTCCGCGTAGAACTTGTTCTCCATCACCTGCCCGAGCGTGCCGTCGACATGGTCGACATCCCTGGCGGCCATCAGCGTGCGGCACAGCCCGCCGACCCGTTCGATCTTCTCGGCGGTCTCGGTCGTGAACGGGTCGACCGCGTAGGCCGACACCCATACCGCGTCGGTGTAGACGGGTTCATCGGCCAGCTCCACCGGTTCGCTGTTGAGCGGCCGTGCCACCTGCGCGAGCT
The DNA here is from genome assembly GCF_963555955.1 of Protofrankia sp. Cas3. NCBI lineage: Bacteria > Bacillati > Actinomycetota > Actinomycetes > Frankiales > Frankiaceae > Protofrankia > Protofrankia sp. Cas3. Next base: position 7,780 of record NZ_CAUVXP010000072.1, on the reverse strand, counting down.
CGACGGCCTGCCTGGTCACCCGGACGGCCTCGTCGACTGTGAGGTCGACGCCGGCGGCGAATCCCCACGTCCCGTCGTGAACGACCCGGACTGCGAAACCGACCGACAGGCCGTCGCCGCGGCTCTCCAGGCCGCCGTCGCGGAACGACAGCGACGCGTCGCGGGTCCGTTCGATGCGGATGTCGGCATGGGTCGCCCCACAGTCGCGGGCGGTCTGCAGTGCGGCGTCCGCGAGCGCCGCGCGGGGCAGCGTCAGGAACTCGGGGTCGATGTCATGGGACCGCGTGTCGGGCGCGGCCGGACCGCCGTGCCCGGTGCGGCCGACGCCGGCGCCCCCCGCCGAGGTGGTGGCAGATGTGGCCATGACCTCATCCTGACCCCTGGAGAAACGATCTGCTCCAAAGGGCGGTCGGCGGGCGCTCCAGCGCGCTCCGGACGGGTCAGGGGAAGAGGCGCTCGATGACGTGTGCCACGCCGTCGGCGTCGTTCGAGGCGGTGATCTCGTCAGCTGCCGCGAGGACCTCCGGGTGTGCGTTGGCGACCGCGACGGCGTGCCCGGCCCAGGCGAACATCGGCAGATCGTTCGGCATGTCACCGAATGCGATCGTGTGTTGCGCGGATATGTCGTACTGCGCGGCGATCTCCGCCAGGGCGACTCCCTTGGAGATACCCGCTCCGGCGATTTCGACGAGATCGTGACTCGATGTGGTGACCACTGCGGCCGAGCCGGCGATCCGCGCGATCGCGACATAGGCGTCGGCCAGGGTGATCCCGCGTAGCTCCCGCCGGACCAGTAGTTTTGTCGCCGGCATCGCCATCAGAAGTTCGGTGATGTGACCGACGCATTCGTGTGGATCGGGCCACATCGTGACGAAGGTCGGTTCCCGCCCGAACCGGGTACCGCTTTCCACCGCAAAGGCGGCATCGGGCACGAGAGCCCGGATTTCAGCGGTCAGCCACAGGGCCGTGGTGGTGTCCAGAGCGCGATGCGTGACTGTCGAATTGTTGTCCAGGTCGTAGACGAGCGCGCCGTTGGCGCAGATCGCCAGGCCGGACGCGCCGGTCTGGGCCACGATCTCGGCCATCACCCGCGTGGGCCGGCCGGTGACGAACACCACGAGCGCGCCGGCAGCCTCGACCCGGCGCAGCGCGGCCCGGGTGCGAGCGGAGACCGAGCCGTCCGATCGGATCAGCGTTCCGTCGAGGTCGGTGGCGACGAGCGAGGGACGGAACACAATCATTCAGTAAACCGCATGAGAGCGCCCGGCGGTGCGTCGGCCGCACTCCGCTGCGTCGCCGGTGGTGTCTGCCGCGGTGTCCCGTCCACTCGCGGCGGCGGTGCGTTACCATGCGCATGGTCCGTGCCGATGTGTTTCATGCCGATGTCTTTGCGGCCGGCCGGACGGGGTCTCCCGGGTGCTGGAGCCTCCGGACGGCGGACAGATCCTCCCAGCGGCCAGGGTGATCATTTTTGCGACCGGTGGGAAGGATGGATTTCGGCAACGATGAAAACGTACGATGAACTGTATCTGGAGCTCGCCGAAAAATGGCGCGAACGGACCGCAGGATCCGGTAGCGTCGACGCTCTCGAAAAAGGGATTCACCATATCGGGAAGAAACTCCTCGAAGAGGCCGCCGAAACCTGGATGGCGGCCGAGTACGAGGGGCCGCAGCGGGTTGCGGAGGAGTTGTCGCAGCTGTTGTACTGGAGTCAGTTGGTGATGATTTCCGCGGGTCTCGCCCCCGAGGACGTATACTCGAAGCTGTGACGGTCGATGTTCTGTGTGTATCCGGTGCCAAACTGTGACACGGGGGCTATGATGCTTCGACTCGCGGTGCCCAACAAAGGTGCACTCGCCACGGCATCCAGTCAGTTGCTCGTCGACGCCGGCTACCGGGCGCATCGGGAATCGGCGGAACTGGTCATCGCCGACACCGAGAACGATATCGAGTTCTTCTTCCTCCGGCCTCGCGACATCGCCGTCTATGTCGGGGCGGGTCACCTTGACATCGGCATCACCGGCCGTGACCTCCTTATCGACAGTGGTGTGGCCGCTGACGAGCTGCTGCCGCTCGGGTTCGGGTTCTCCACCTTTCGCTATGCCGCGCCGCTTGGCGCGTTGGACGGCATTGCGGGCCTGGCCGGGACGCGCATAGCAACGTCGTTCCCCGGCCTGGTCGCGGCCGACCTGGCCGAGCGCGGCATTGATGCCCGCATCGTGAAACTTGACGGCGCGGTGGAGACGGCCGTCCGGCTCGGAGTGGCCGATGTCGTCGCGGACGTGGTGGAGACCGGGCGCACGTTGCGTGCTCACGGCCTGGCCCTGGTGGGTGAGCCGGTGTTGCGTTCCGAGGCCGTTGTCATCGTGAAGAAGGGGCTGGAGCTCGTGCCCGCCCACGAGCGCCTGCTGCGTCGCATTCAGGGGGTCCTGGTCGCTCGGCGTTATGCGATCATGGACTACGACGTTCCCAATTCAGTACTGGAAAAGGCGTGCGAAATTACCCCGGGTTACGAGTCGCCGACGATTTCACCGTTGCAGCGTGAGGATTGGGTGGCCGTGCGCGCCATGGTGCTCCACGCCGAGGTGAACCGGGTGATGGATGATCTGTGGGAGATCGGCGCCCGGGGCATCATGGTCTCCTCGATCCGGGCCTGTCGCCTGTAGCAGTACGCCGGTGGTTTCAGCGACCAGCTGCATCCCGAAAGTGCGAAGAGTATCTTGTGCCAGGTGGGTTGGAAGGGAGACGGGAGCGGAGAGTGAACGAGGCTCCTGCGCCGCACTCTAAGCATGTCCCCGCATCGGTCGGTGCGGGGACGCCATCGGGCGGGCCGATCGAACGACTACTCGGCGAACTGCACGGTGGGTTCCGCGACAATCGCGACGGAGCGGTTGCCACCTATATCCCACAGCTTGCGCACGCCGACCCGAATGCCTTCGGGATCGCCATGACAACAATGGACGGCCACAGCTACAGTGTGGGCGACAGCATGGTGCCGTTCACGATCCAGTCGGTTTCCAAGCCGTTCGTCTATGCCCTCGCTCTGCATGATCGCGGTTTTGACGACGTCATCCGCAGGGTCGGGGTCGAGCCTACCGGCGACGCCTTCAACGCCATCACGCTTGAAGCCGGTACCGGCCGGCCGTTGAACCCGATGGTCAACGCGGGAGCGATCCTCACCGCGAGTCTGATCGACGGACGGGATCCGGCCGAGCGTTTCGAGCGAATTCGTCAGGGGTTGTCGGGGTTCGCCGGCCGCGAGCTCGACGTGGACGAACAGGTCTTCGCGTCCGAGCAGGCCACCGGTGACCGTAACCGCGCCATCGCCTACCTGATGCGTAACGCCGGAGCATTGCAGGGATCGGTTGATGAGATCTGTTCCATCTACTTCCGGCAGTGCGCCGTCCTCGTCACCGGTACCGACCTGGCCGTCATGGCGGCGACACTCGCGCTCGGCGGCGTCAACCCACTGACGAAGCAGCGGGTCGTGTCCGAGGCGGACGTGGGCAGCGTTCTCGCGGTCATGGGTACCTGCGGTATGTACGACCACGCTGGTGAGTGGTTGTTGCGGGTCGGGCTGCCGGCCAAGAGCGGCGTCGCAGGGGGGATCTGCGCGGTTCTGCCGGGCCAGCTGGGTGTCGGCATCTATAGTCCTCCCCTGGATCACAAGGGCAACAGCGTCCGTGGGGTTCTCGCCTGTCGAGAGATGTCCGAGCGTTTCGCCTTGCACCTGCTGCGCCCGGGGGGTCAGCCGGCGCATCCGGTCCGCTTCACCTACCGCGGGGACACGGTCAGCTCCAAGCGGGTCCGGCCGGAACGGGACAGGGAGGTTCTTGCGCGGTCGGGTGCGGCGTTCGTCGTGTATGAGCTTCAGGGCGATCTTGCGTTCGCGAGCGCGGAGCGGCTGCTACGGACAGTGGTTGATCACCTTGACGGCATCTCGTGGATCGTATTCGACCTGCGGCGGGTCGCAGCTATCGACGAACCGGCTGCCTGCCTGCTCCGGGTGTTGTTGGCCGATCTCGCGGATCGGAAGGTCACGACGCTGTTCGTCGACCCGCGGGCGCTCCCGGCCGTCGCTGGGCTGATGCGCTCGGACTGGTCCACCGAGCGACTTCCTGATCTTGAGATCGCGCTCGAGTGGTGTGAGGAAGCCCTGCTGATGCGGGCGAACCTCACCACGCTCCCACCGACCGTCCGGGTCCCGTTCGCCGGGCAGGAGCTGCTTGCCGAGTTGGCACGCGACGAGGTCGCGGTCGTCCGATCGCTCACCAGGAGCCAGTCCTATGAGCGTGGGGAAGTGATCTTCGATGCGGGCGACCCGGCCGATGCCATCTACTTCGTGACCCGCGGTCTGGTCAACGCCGAGGTTCAAGCGGGAAAGGCAGCGCGGTGGCTCCGCCTCAACACCGTGCCGGCCGGGGCCGCCTTCGGCGAGCTGGCACTCGTCGACGGCGGGTTGCGCTCCACCCGCATCACGGTGGCGGAGCCGACCGAGTGCGAGGTGCTCTCCCTTGCCGCGTTCGAAGAACTGCGCCGGAGCAACCCGCGCACCTGCGACGCGATCTACCGGGCGATCGCACGGAGCCTGTCGGCCCGGCTTCGGCGGGCCGACAGGGAGATCCAGTCGATGCAGGACTGACCGTCGTCAGCGGTGACTGAGGATCAGCGACATTCCCTCGCTGCGGGTCGCGGTGCTCAGGAACTGCCCGCGCACGGCTGAGGTGACCGTACGGGCGCCGGGCTTGCGGACTCCGCGCATGGACATGCACAGATGTTCGGCCTCGACGACGACCATGACCCCACGAGGTGACAGCGCCCGCTCCAGCGCGTCGGCGATCTGGGTGGTGAGCCGTTCCTGCACCTGCGGGCGGCGCGAGTACAGGTCGACGAGTCTCGCCAGTTTCGACAGCCCGGTGATCTGCCCGGCTTCGTTCGGGATGTAGGCGACATGCGCCTTGCCTGCGAACGCGACCAGATGATGTTCGCACAACGACGTGAAGTCGATGTCGCGAACCAGCACCATCTCTTCATGACCTTCGTCGAAGACGGTGGTGAGCACCTCGGACGGGTCCCGGCCGAGGCCCTCCACCGCTTCCTGATAGGCCCGCGCGACCCGCTCCGGGGTCTTGCGCAGGCCTTCCCGATCCGGGTCCTCCCCGATGCCGATCAGAAGCTCACGCACAGCACGAGCCACCCGGTCGTGGTCGAAGGGACGGACCGCCCGAGGCCCCAGATCAGGCCGTTGCCGCTCGGGCGGATCATCACTGCCGGCAACACCCTTACCGTCGCCGGGGGCGACGCCGTCGGCGCCGATCCCGGCGACATCCCCTGGAACATCCCCTGGAACATCCCCTGGAACATCCCCTGGAACATCCCCTGGAACGTCGGCAGGAGCCGAAGACGTGTACCCGGTGGGTGCGAGACCGTAATCGGTCGTCAACGGCGTCCCCTGTCGTCGTCGTTCGGCAGCGTCGGCGGTGCCCAAGGGTTGGACATCTTCGGTGCGGCCGATGTCGGCTCCGCAGGTGCCGATCCGCCGCCCGCGTTCTGCTCCGTCGCCGTGGCGTGGTCATCGGAGGAAACCTGGCCGGACCCGGACCCATTCCCGGTGGCCGCCGGCACGCTGCTGCCGTTGCCGTGTGCGGCACCATTGGTCCGGCCGCCCTGACCGATGGTGGCGTTGGGTACCAGATCCGTGACATCGCCGGGCTTGGCCAGCCCCAGCTCGGCCGGGGTCATCACCGGCGGCTGGTCGGACGGCAGGCGCTTGCCCACCCCCGTGTACGAGCCGCGGCTGGGCCGCTTCTGGACTGTCGCGAAGATTTCCAGAACCTCGTCCTTGCCGAGCGTTTCGACATCCATGAGTCGCAGAACAAGGTTGTCCAGTACGTCCCGGTACTGAACGAGGATCTCCCACGCCTCGTCGTGCGCCGACTCGATCAGACGGCGAACCTCCGCGTCGATCTCCGCGGCAACCTGCTCGGAATAGTCGCGCTGGTGGCCCATGTCGCGCCCGAGGAACACCTCGTTGCTCTCACCGCCGAACTTCAGCGCTCCGAGCGTGTCACTCATGCCGAACTGGGTGACCATGGCTCGGGCGACCTTCGTCGCCTTCTCGATGTCGTCGCTGGCACCTGTGGTCGGCTCGTGGAAGACGAGTTCCTCGGCGGTCCGCCCGCCCAGGAACATCGCGAGCTCGTCCAACATCTCCGATCGGGTACGCAGGTAACGATCCTCGAGCGGTAGCTGCATGGTGTAACCGAGCGCCCGGCCGCGGGGCAGAATCGTGACCTTGTGGACGGGGTCGCTGTTGGGCAGGGCGTGTCCGACGAGGGCGTGCCCACCTTCGTGGTAGGCGATCCGCTTCTTCTCCTTGTCGCTTATGACCCGGTTCTTGCGTTCCGGCCCGGCCATCACCCGGTCGATCGACTCTTCCAACAGGGCCGAGGAGATGAACTTCTGGTCGGACCGGGCCGTGAGCAGCGCAGCCTCGTTGAGCACATTCGCCAGGTCTGCGCCGGTGAACCCCGGCGTACGCCGCGCGATGGTCAGCATGTCGATGTCGGGCTCCATCGGCTTGCCCTTGGCGTGGACCTTCAGAATCGCCTCGCGGCCGAGCAGGTCGGGGCGATCGACGACGATCTGGCGGTCGAACCGTCCCGGGCGTAGCAGCGCCGGGTCCAGGATGTCGGGCCGGTTCGTGGCCGCAATGAGAATGACGCCGCCCTTGACGTCGAACCCGTCCATCTCGACCAGGAGCTGGTTGAGGGTCTGCTCGCGTTCATCGTGGCCACCGCCGAGACCGGCGCCACGGTGGCGACCCACCGCGTCGATCTCATCCACAAAGATGATCGCTGGTGCGTTGGCCTTGGCCTGCTCGAACAGGTCCCGCACCCGGCTTGCGCCGACACCGACGAACATCTCGACGAAGTCCGAGCCGGAGATCGAGTAGAACGGCACGCCGGCCTCACCCGCGACCGCGCGGGCCAAGAGCGTCTTGCCGGTTCCAGGCGGCCCGTACAGCAGCACCCCTTTGGGGATCTTGGCGCCCATCGCCTGGAACTTGCCCGGGTTCTCCAGGAACTCCTTTATCTCCTGGAGTTCCTCGATCGCCTCGTCGGCACCCGCGACATCGACGAAGGTCGTCTTCGGTGTGTCCTTGCTGACCAGCTTGGCCTTGGACTTGCCGAAGTTCATGACCCGGTTGCCGCCGCCCTGCATCTGGTTCATGAAGAAGAACAGCAGCAGCACGACCAGCAGCACTGGTAGGAGGTTCAGCAGCAACGACACGAAGATGTTGCCCTGATCGACCTTGACCTCGTAGGCGACCCCCTTCTCGTGGAGCTTGTCGGCGAGATCGGTCGCCTGGCGGCTGACATAGGACGACTCGTACTTTCCGTCCTTTGTCTTGATCTGGATGCGCTGCTTGGAGTCCTGGATTGTGGCGCTGACGACCTGACCCGATTCGATCTTTTGCTGGATGGAGTTCAGGTCACTCTTGGTGTACTCGCTTGAACCCGACAACACCCCGGTCATGAGAATGATCACGAACAGGGCCAGGAGCCCGAGAGGCACCCAGCCGCGGAAGATTCTTCTTGGAGTCATCTGCCTGGAGCGCTGGACACGCGCGCTCCACCCTCCTGACGTGTGTACTGCCCTCGTTCGGGATTCCCTTGTGCCGAGGGTACCGCCGGTACCCGCGCCTTACCGCGCGTACATCCGAGCAACGGGCAAGGGAAGCGTCCTGTTCCACCTCGGTGCCCCGAATGGGTGATTC
>NZ_CAUVXP010000071.1:3123-28751 GCF_963555955.1 Protofrankia sp. Cas3 | reverse complement strand
CGTGAGCACGAACGCCAGACGGCCTACCCGCTGCACCCCGGCAGGATGTCCATCGGGCGGTCCCGCGACAACGACATCGTCGTGGGTGACCTGCTGGCTTCCCGCCGGCATGCGGAGCTGTTCGTCGGTCACAGCGGGACCGACGCCGGCGATGTGGAGATCGCCGATCTCGAGTCCGCGAACGGCACGTTCGTCAACGGCAAGCGCATCGTCCGTGAGCCGGTACCGCAGGGCGCGGTGATTGCCGTCGGTCACCATGTGTTCCAGCTTGTCGGCAACGAGCTCGTCGAGTACATCGACTCCGGAGACGTCAGCTTCGAGGCCGACGGTCTGAACGTGTGGGCCGGCCAGAAACAGCTCATGCACGACATGACCTTCCGGCTGCGTGGGAGTGCGCTGCTGGCGGTGGTCGGGCCGAGCGGCGCGGGCAAGTCCACCCTGCTCAACGCCCTCACCGGGTTCCGCCCGGCCGACAAGGGCGAGGTGCGCTACGCCGGTCGGAACATGTACTCCGAGTACGACGAGTTGCGCCGCCGTATCGGTTACGTGCCCCAGGAGGACCTGCTCCACACCACCCTGACCGTGCGGCGGGCCCTCGAGTTCGGCGCCGAGCTGCGGTTCCCGCCGGACACGACCAAGGCCGAACGCGGCGCCCGGGTGGACGAGGTCCTCGCGGAGCTCAATCTCACCGAGCATGCCGGCACCCAGGTGGCCAAGCTGTCGGGCGGGCAGCGCAAGCGCACCAGCGTCGCGCTGGAACTGCTGACCAAGCCCACCCTGCTCTACCTGGACGAGCCCACCTCCGGGCTCGACCCGGGCATGGACAAGAACGTCATGGAGTCGCTGCGCAAGCTGGCCGACGACGGCAGGACGGTCGTCGTGGTCACCCACAGCGTGGCCCAGCTGGAACTCTGCGACTACGTCCTGGTACTCGCCCCCGGCGGGTACGTCGCCTACTTCGGCCCGCCGCGCGACGCGCTGTCCTTCTTCGGGAAGAAGGACTACCCGGATGTCTTCCTGATGCTGGAGGCGACACCGGGCGCGGAGTCGGCGGCCCGGTTCCGCCAGTCGCGCTACTACGTGCCCGCGTCGGTGACCGCGCCGTCGGCCCGCCCGGCGCGCGAAGACCTGCCGAGCATCCGCCAGCAGTCGGTGTTCTCCCAGCTGATCACGTTAAGTCGGCGGACGCTGGCGGTGGTTGCGTCCGACAAGTCCTACCTGCGGCTCATCGTCGTGTTCCCGTTCCTGCTCGGGCTGATCCCGCGGGCGATACCCGGCAGCTTCAGCGCCCCTGTTCTAGGGGATCGCACACCTAACTCGGATGCCGGCACGATCCTGCTGGTGATGGTGTTGTGCGCCTGCTTCATGGGGATGGCGAACTCGGTCCGGGAGATCGTCAAAGAACGGGCGATCTACCGCCGGGAACGGGCGATCGGGCTGTCCCGGAGCGCCTACATCGGCTCGAAGATCCTCGTTCTGACGCTGATCACGACGTTGCAGGCCATCCCGTTCACCCTGATCGGTCTGGTCGGTCGGCAGCCCGCGGACGGTGTCGTGCTCGGAAACTCCCTGGTCGAGTGTCTGATCGCGGTGATCGTGGTATCGCTGTCCTCGGCCATGCTGGGTCTCGTCATCTCCGCGCTGGTCGACAACGCGGACAAGACCATGCCGTTGCTCGTGCTCCTCACCATGGCGCAGCTGGTGTTCAGCGGTGGCATCCTGCCCGTCCACGGCAAGCCCGGCCTGGAGGAGATCAGCCTGATCGCGCCGGCCCGCTGGGGTTTTGCCTCCCTGGCTTCGGTCGGCGACCTGAACACGATCAGTCTGGCCGGCCAGGTGCAGGGTCCGGGCAGTCCGGATCCCACCAAGCTGATCAACAACAAGGTGGTCTTTGACCCGTTCTTCAAGAACACATCGGCGGCTTACCTCACCGACATCGCCGGCGGCGTGGGGATCGGCGTGATCTGCGTCATCGCCACGGCCTTCCTGATCCGCCGGATGGACCCGAAGACCGCCAAGCGCAAGCCCGCGTAGCCGCGACGCCGCCCCCCGCGCTCAGCCGGACTGCCAGCGGGGGGTGGCGTTCAGACCGTTGAACGGGGTCAGCCGCTGCGCGTGGGCATCGTCGAGGCGGTTCGCGTCCGTCACGTAGATCTCGCGGTTGGTGACGCCGTCGCGCTGGCTGGTGAAGGCGATCCGTTTGTCGTCCCCGGCGGCGAACGACGGGTCCTGGTCCTGACCGGGAGCGTTGGTCAGCTGCGCGGCTGCGCCACCGGCGGCGTCCATAACGAAGATGTCCATCTCGGCGAGGTTCGTACCGGCGCTGCGGCGGAACGCGATCCTCTTGCCGTCCGCTGACCAGCACGGGTCGGCGTCGAGACCGTCCCTACCGTCGGTGAGTGCGACGGGCTGGGCGCCGGTGTTGAACGCGTCGACGGTGAACAGCTTGCCGCCGTTGCTCCCGTTCTCGCTGACGAAGTAGACGATCCGGTTGTCCGTCGGTGACCAGGACGGGTCGGTGGCCCCGGCGGGTACGGGTAGTTGCCGGACGCTCGACCCGTCCATCGCGATGACGTAGAGGCCGGTTGAGCCGTCGTTCGGGCCGCGGGTAGCCCTGATCACGACGAACCTCCCGGTGGGGTCGACCGACGCCCGGGCGTCCGGCGCGAGCTGGACGTCCAGCGCTGGGCCGGCGGTGAAAAGGGAGATCGGCACGCCGCTGCCGTCGGCGGCGATCGCCTTGAGGCTGGGGGAGGAGTCACCCACCGTGTAGAGGACGGTCTTGCGTCTGGGCCCGACGATCACCGGGAGCGTGTCCGGATCCGTATCGTGGGTCAGCTTTCGCGGCGATCCCACCAGGCCGTTCGGGCCGACCTGCGCGCTGAAGATGTCCTTCTTGCCGTCCTGCTCGCTGGAGTAGACCAGCGTGTCGTCGCCGAGCGCGACAGCGGCCTTCGGCAGGATGTCGGTGACCTTCGCCTGGTTGTCGCCCGGGTCGGAGCTGGTGGCCAGCGCCAGCACCGCCCCGGCCACCGCCGCCACCGCGACCCCGCTGCCCGCGACGACCAGCGCCGTCCGGCGGCGGGGCCGCGGCAGCGGGCTGTCGCCCCGAACGGTGGCCGGCGTGGACGTCCCACGGGTGCCGCGCGTTGCAATGCCACCGGACGCGCCACCGGACGCGCCACCGGGCGCGGGTAGCTGCCAGTCGCGTAACACCTGGGTGACCGTTGCCTCGGGGTCGACCTGCTCTGTCGACAGCGGCTCGCCGAGCAGGCGCAGCATCAGCTGCTGCGCGCTCGGTCGGGCTGCGGGAGTCTTGACCATCGCGCTCGCGACGATCTCGCGCAGGGGGCTGTCCAGCCCGTCCAGGCGGGGCTCCTCGCTCACCGCACGGTAGAGCAGAACCTGCGCGCTGCCTTCGCCGAAGGGGTAGCGGCCGGTCGCGGCAAAGGTGATGAGCCCGCCCCAGGCGAAGATGTCCACCGCCGGGGTGACCGGCTCGCCCTGGATCTGTTCGGGTGCCATGAAGGCGGGGGTGCCGAGCTGCTGGAGGTCCCCGGTGAGGTCGCTGACGGTGTCCAGCGCGCGGGCGATCCCGAAGTCGATGACGCGGGGCCCGAAGGGGGAGAGCACCACGTTGGAGGGCTTGAGGTCCCGGTGCACGATGCCGGCGCTGTGGATCGCGGTCAGGGCCGCGGCAACGCCGACCGCGAGTTGCTCAAGGTTCGCCGCCGACAGCGGGCCGTTCTCGGTCACGAACTTCGCCAGCGTCCGGCCCTCGATGAACTCGGTGACCAGATACGGTTGTTCGGCATCCGGTGCCGCGTCGAGTACCTCGGCGGTGCACACCCGGGCGACCCGGCGGGCCGTTTCGGCTTCCAGCCGGAAACGCGACCGGAACTCGTGGTCGTCGGCCACGTCGGCCCGGATCACCTTGATGGCGACCAGCCGGCCGGTTTCGGTGCGCCCGAGATAGACGGTTCCCATTCCGCCCTGGCCGAGCGTGCCCAGCAGGGTGTAAGCACCGAGCTGGGCGGGGTCGTGGGGACCCAGCGGGGCCATCTGTGCGTTCAGAGCCGCATCCGGCGCCGTCATTGTCGACCTACCCCCAGACCGCGTGCCATTCGCAACGTCCGCTCAGACCGGCCGGACAGGTCTTCAAGGTACTCCCGCGGTCGTCTCGCTGACTCCCGGCTTTCCCATCGGATCAGGCATGACATGCTCCTGGTATGGCGCGGTCGCGACGGTTGTCTTCGGTAAGCGCTTCTGTGTTTGTTGGTGTGGTGGCCGCTTTTCTGTTAGCGGTGGGTTGTGGTAATGCGAGTTCACCGGTGTCGCCTGCGTCGGCGGCGGCGTCAAGCGCCGGTTCGGGTGGGTCACCCACAGCTGCGCCACCGGCGACCGACCCCACCGCGCCGGTGTGGGGCTTTGTCCGCTCGGACGAGGCTGCGCCGCCCCTTGACGTCGCGCGGACGCCCGCGCCCTTTGTTCAGGCCGGCAGCTGGCAGTCCGCGGCGGGCGACAGTGGTGCGGCGGGCGGCAGTGGTGCGGCGGCGACGGTGGTCCGGCGGGATGTCGGTCGCTACAGCGTGACGTTCCCGGGGATCGGCGTACCCGGCGGGCGCGGTGCCGCGGTGGCGTCCGCGGTCGGAGACCAGCCCGTGAGCTGCCACACCGAGCGGTGGGTACGGTCGGGTTCGGCCGAGGACGTGACCCTGTCCTGCCGGTCGCCGGCCGGGGACTACGCCGACTCGCGGTTCACCGCGTTGTTCACCTTCGCGCCGGCGTCCTATCGTGCGCCGTCGACCTTCTCCGACACGTACTTCCGCGGGCAGGGGGTGAGCCCGACCCCCACCGGGGCGTCGGTGTCGGTCCCGCCGCCCTATACCTACTTTCGCGACGACGCCCCCGGCCAGGCGTCGACCCCGGCGGGCGACCACTACGACGCCGCCGGCCCGGCCGCGTCCATCTCGATCAACCGGATCGGGGTCGGGCACTACTCGATCGATCTGGTCGGTCCGACCTATTCCGCCCGGGAGGGCAACAACCTCCAGGTCAACGCGATCGGCTCCACCCCGGCCGGTTGCAACCCGCTCGGCCGGGACGAGAAGGCCGACCGGCAGACCATCTTCGTCGGTTGCGCCGTGGGCGAGACCTGGACCGACACCCCGTTCGTCCTCATCTACACCAATCAGCACGCGATGATCGGGGCGGACAACGTGCCGTTCGGGCATGCCTTCACCGGCCAGGAGGTCGCCGGCTCAGGGAAGATCGTGCAGCCGCCCCTGGGCAGGACGGTGGAGGTGTGGGACCGGTACACCGCCAACAGCGCCGGCAAGGCGAACACCGTCCGGCACCTCTCGGCCGGTGCGTATGAGGTGACCTTCCCGGCGGCCGGCCGCACCCCGGACACCGTCGAGGTCATCCCCTACGGTGAGCCGACCCACCGGTGCGCGATCGGTGGTTGGAGTTCACCGCGCGGCACCACCGCCGGCGACGTGACGGTCTCGGTCTTCTGTGTGGACCCGGCCGGCGCCAGGTCCGACACCCAGTTCAGCCTCGCCTATGTCAGCGCCGCGGTCCTGACGTCCTGACGCCTGCCCGCCCAGCGCTGTGCCGGCGCTACGCCGTGGTGGAGGCGCTGGGCAGCTCCCCCCGTGGGCTGCCCGGTCTCGCCCCCACCCGGCGGACCTGCGAGTCAGATCAAACTGGATGCAGGCGCGTCACACATCGTCATTCGCTGGGATTCGGGCACACGTTCGCCATGGATTTCATCCGGTACGGCTCGCTGGTGCCCCACCGGACACGGGGTGGCGTGACAGGTCCGCGAACTCGGCGATCAGTTCGTAGGAACGCAGCCGGTCGGCATGCGGGTTGACGTTCGTCGTAATCATGATCTCATCCGCGTCCGTCGCGTCGATGAGCGCGTCCAGGCCGACCCGGACGGTCTCGGGCGACCCGACGATGTGGGACGCCGTCGCGCTGTCGGCTGCGGCGCGTTCGGCCGGCGTCCAGGGATACGCATGGGCCTCCGCGGGGCTGGGAAACACGCCCGGCTGCCCCTGCCGCAGCCGCAACATCGCCAGTTTGGTCGGCCCGGCAAGCCACTGCGCGGCCGTGTCGGTTTCCGCGCACAGGACAGCAGCGGCAACCATCGCGTAGGGCCGGTCCCGGCCCGGCGACGGGCGGAACGTCGACCGGTACAGATCAAGTGCCGGAAGTGTGTTGGCCGAGCTGAAGTGGTGAGCGAAGGCGAACGGCAGGCCGAGAATCCCGGCGGCCTGGGCGCTGTAGCCGCTGGAGCCGAGCAACCAGATCGGCGGCATGTCGCTCTGCGGAACGGCGGTCACCGTCCGCAGTGGATGATCGGGGGGGAAGGTGCCGCCGAGGAAGGCGACGAGCTCGGCGAGCTGGGCGGGGAAGTCATCGGCGGACAGCGGGCCGGCCGAGCGCCGCAGCGCTCGGGCGGTTGCCGCGTCCGTTCCAGGTGCCCGTCCGATGCCGAGGTCGACCCGTCCCGGAAACAGTGCTCCGAGGGTCCCGAACTGCTCGGCGATCACGAGCGGTGCATGGTTGGGCAACATGATTCCGCCCGAGCCGATCCGAATGCCGCTCGTCGCGGCCCCGACCTGTCCGATCAGGATGGAGGTCGCGGAGCTCGCGATCCCAGGCATGCCGTGGTGTTCGGCGATCCAGTACCGGGTGTAGCCAAGCCGTTCGGCGTGGCGTGCCAGGTCAAGGGTATTGCGCACCGCATGGGTGGGCGTTGAACCTGATGCGACCGGCACCAGGTCGAGGACGGACAGGGGTACGGCGCGGTTGAGGCTCACCTCAAAGGACAACCGCCGGCATCCACGAGGAACTTCCCGGCTCTCGTCCCGTGCAACGTCTCCGGCGATCTGACCGCAGCACGATGCGACGGCCCGGAACCCGGTACTGTGGTGAGGTGCCGGCCGTGACATGGCCCCCGGGCTCACCCCATTGTCGCTGCGAGCGACCACGCGCCGAGAGGCGACCTGCGCGGCCGGCACCTTCGTACCCGGGCGCGCGTTCATGCGGACCCGTTCACTCGAACCCGTTCACTCGAACCGCAGGATGTCGTCGACCGACCGGCGGGGTGTCGCCTCCAACGGCTCGGCGTCCGGCAGCGGGTAGCCGACCCTGATGATCATCTGGATGTGCCCGAGGCCACCGATCGAATGCCGCAGCAGCTCCCGGGTCGCCTCAAGATCAACTGCCTGACCCAGCGGAGACGTGGCGATACCCCGCGCGGTCGCGGTCAGCAGAACCCGTTCCATGGCCTGGCCGGCTCGCAGGCGATCGGCCGGCGTGTCGCCGTCGGTGCCGATCAGGACCACCATGGGACGTTCCACGTCAGTCTGCTGTAGTGCCAGGCCGGGTTCACCGACCACATTGAAGTCACGGATCGTGAATTCGGACTGCCGCGGCTGATCTGAGCTGATCACCACATCACGGGGTATGCCGTCGACCGCATCCGCGGTGGTTCGGCTCCATGCCGTAAGTTCCGCCCGATAGGCCGGGTCGTGGTTCTCCAACCAGTCGGCGCGGGCGATCAGCACGCTCGTGTCGATGCGCAGGTCGGCGTCGTCCAGGGACACCAGCCACCCAGCCTCCACCTCGGCCGCCCGCCGCAGCGCCCGCAGCGCGTCCGGTTCCAGGGTGCGTGGGTCGAAGGGCCTGCGGTCGGTGCGCCGATGGCGGGTTGCCGCGAGCAGCACGTCGTTCTCGGGATCAGCCGGTTGGGCGCCCGTGGCAGGGCTGATGTGGATCGTGGCCAACGGTCCGGCGTCAAGATCGTCGCGGGTCGCCGGGAAGATCGTCACGGTTGGGATGAGCCCGGCGGCGCGGATGGCGAGGCGGGCGTGCAGGAGTGCCGCGCCGCAGCTCAGCAGGAGTTGACGACCATCGGGGTCGGCGACGTCGAGCCGGCGGGAGAGATCGGCCAGGAGGTCCAAGCCGGTGGCGCTCACTCGCCAACGCCACGGCTGGGTGTTGTGGATTGACGGGGCCAGACCCGCTGTCTCGACGACCGTGCGGGCGAGGTCCTTCGACAGAGTGTCGCTGCTAGTCACCCACACGACGGTAGGCCCTTCGGTCTGTCATGTCCTGTTGCCTGCGATCCATGGTCGCTAAGGCCCCTTCGGCGGGTATCGTCGGTTCGGTGGAGCCTGTCCGCGTATTCGTTCTCGATGACCACGAGATCGTCCGGCGCGGGATGCGCGAGCTACTGGAAAGCCAGGGCGACATCAAGGTCGTGGGGGAGGCCGGCCTGGTGGCCGAGGCCCTGCGGCGCATCCCGGCGCTACGTCCTGACGTCGCCATACTCGACGCGCGCCTGCCCGACGGCAGCGGCATCGATGTGTGTCGTGACATCCGCTCCGGTACACCGGAGGTCCCTTGCCTGATCCTGACATCCCACGACGACGACGAAGCTCTCTTTGCCGCGATCATGGCCGGCGCCGCCGGCTATGTGCTCAAGCAGATCAGAGGTAACGATCTTATCGGTGCCGTCCGGACGGTGGCGTCCGGCCAGTCCATGCTCGATCCCGCGGTCACCCAGCGGGTGCTGACCCGGTTGCGCGACGGCGCGCCCGAAGACCGCATGCTCTCGGCCCTCAGCGAGCGGGAGCGTCAGATCCTCGGCCTGATCGCCGAGGGGCTGACCAACCGCCAGATCGCCAGCCGGATTCATCTCGCTGAGAAAACAGTCAAGAACAACGTGTCCTCCATCCTGGAGAAACTCGGTCTGACCAGCAGGACGCAGGCGGCGGTGTTCGCCACCAAGATTTCCGGCTGACGGACTTCCCGCCTGACGGGCCCGTGCTGGCGGACTTCCCGCCTGACGGGCCCGTGCTGGCGGACTTCCCGCCTGACGGGCCCGTGCTGGCGGACTTCCCGCCTGACGGGCCCGTGCTGGCGGACTTCCCGCCTGACGGGCCCGTGCTGGCGGACTTTCCGCCTGACGGGCCCGCGCTGGCGGGACTTTCGGTCCCGCGGTCTACCCGAATCGCTCTCGTTCGCGTCGCCGGGCGCTGCGAGGGTGAACAGGGTGGAGACGACATCCGATATCGTGGTGGGAATCGATGCGTCCGCGGATGCCGAGTTGGCCCTGCGCTGGACTTTGGTGCACGCAGCGTTGACCGGCGCGCGGATACGAGCGGTACTCGCCTGGGGTTCGGGCGGGCGTCCACGTGTTGTGGACGACATTTCGCCGTCGATCGGCGTCGACGACCTCGAGCGTGCGGCAATGCAGGTGCTGCATGACGCGGTCCGGCGGACGCATCCCTGTGACCTCGGTGTCGATGTCGTGGAAAGGACGGTTTACGACGCGCCGTCGGACGCCCTCGTCGAGGAGTCCCGGGACGCGTTGATGCTCGTTGTCGGCGCACGCGGGCTCGCCCGGATGCGCCGGACGTTCGTCGGTTCGGTCAGTGCGCGATGCGTGCAGGAAGCCCCCGTTCCGGTGGTGGTCGTACGCGGTCCGGCTCCACCGCAGCCGGACCGTCGCCCGATTCTTGTCGGCGTCGACGGCTCGGCGCCGTCCCTGACGGCACTGCGCTGGGCTGCGGCCGAGGCGAGGATGCGTCACGTTCCGTTGCTGGTATCGCACTGCTGGCAACCCCAACCGCCGCCGAATGCCGCCGGCCTTCCCTTGTTCGACGAGGCGGAGCTGGAAAAGGCTGCCGGCATCACCCTTGACACCGCTGTTGAACAAGGGCTCGCACGCAATCCTGACATTGCCGTCGAGGCCACCCTGGTGGCCGCTGCGGCAGCGTACGGCCTGATCGTGGCCGCCCGTGCGGCCCAGTTGCTGGTGGTCGGTGCCCGCGGCCACGGCGGGTTCGGCGGTCTGCTGCTCGGGTCCGTCGGCCACCAGGTTGTGACGCACGCTCCGTGCCCGGTCGCTGTTATCCGCTAGGGCTAAAGGCCCGACTCCCCAGTTCGGCTTGGCCAAAGGTGATGCGATCGTCGTTCTGTCGCATCGCCGGCGGCTGCAATCAACGGTTCGGCTTGGCCAAAGGTGATGCGATCGTCGTTCTGTCGCATCGCCGGCGGCCGCAATCAACGGTTCGATGAAAGGGAAGGCAGATGAGTCACGACACGATAGCCCGCTGGCAGTTCGCCATCACCACGGTCTACCATTTTCTGTTCGTCCCGTTGACAATCGGACTGTCGCTGCTGGTCGCGGTCATGCAGACGGCGTGGAACCGGACCGGCCACATTGAATGGCTCCGCCTGACCCGCTTCTGGGGAAAGCTGATGCTCATCAATTTTGCGATGGGGGTGGTCACAGGAATAGTCCAGGAGTTCCAGTTCGGAATGAACTGGTCGGACTACTCGCGCTTTGTCGGCGACGTCTTCGGCGCGCCGTTGGCCATGGAGGCGTTGATCGCGTTCTTCCTGGAGTCCACTTTCCTCGGTTTGTGGATCTTCGGGTGGGACCGGCTCTCCAAGAACGTCCACCTCGCCACCATCTGGCTGGCGTCGCTGGGAACGGTGATCAGCGCCTATTTCATCCTGGCGGCAAACTCGTGGATGCAGCATCCGGTCGGTTACCGGATCAACCCCGACACCGGGCACGCGCAGCTCACCTCGATCTGGGCGGTGCTCACGAACCCGACGCAGCTGGTCACCTTCCCGCACGTGCTGGCGGCTTCGCTGCTGACCGGCGGGGCCGTGGTGGTCGGGCTGTCCTGCTGGCACCTGCGGCGGGGCCACCAGGTGGAGCTGCACCGGCGGGCCGTGCACCTGGGCCTGGTCGTCTGCGCCGTCGCGTCGGTCGCGGTAATGATCTCCGGGCACTTCCAGGGGCAGGTCATGACCCGCCAGCAGCCGATGAAGATGGCCTCCGCCGAGGCGCTGTGGGACACCGAACGCGGGGCGGGGCTTTCGCTGTTCGCCTACGGTGACGTCTCGCACGGCGAGAACAAGATCGACATCAAGGTGCCGTACCTGCTGTCCTTCATGGCGACCAACACGTTCTCCGGGACGGTCCGGGGCGTCAACGACCTGCAGGCCGCCGAGGTCGCGAGGTACGGCCCGGGTGACTACACCCCGGTGATGGGCGTCACCTTCTGGAACTTCCGCGCCATGATGGGGCTCGGTGCGGCCTACTTCGGCCTTGCCCTGCTCGGGCTGCTGCGGATGCGCGGCGGCCACCTGCCCGGCGGACGCTATCTCCTGCTCGCATTCGTGTGGGCCTCGGCCCTGCCGTATCTGGCGAACACCGCCGGCTGGATCTTTACCGAGATGGGCCGCCAGCCGTGGGTCGTGTTCGGCCTGTTGCGCACATCCGACGCCGTGTCGCCCGGGGTCTCCACGACAGCGGTGATCGCGACTCTGGCCGGCTTCACGGTCATCTACGGAGCGTTGGCAGCCGTCGCGCTGCAGTTGTTCCTGCGCCACGGGCGGCACGAGATACCAGCCCTGAACCCGAACGTGACCATTGGCGGCCGATCCCGGCCTGGCGAGGCATTGCCGTCGCTCGCCTACTGACATCCCAGGACCGCTGACCGTAGAGCCGCCGGGCACGCGAGACAAGCGATGATCGCGTGCCTGGCGGCCGGGTAGGAGTAGGGCGATGCTTGAGGAGTTCTGGTTCGTACTGGTTGCCGTCCTGTGGGTCGGCTTCTTCGTCCTGGAAGGCTTCGACTTCGGCGTGGCCGCGTTGCTGCCGGTAGTCGGCGGGAGCGACGAGACCGACCGACGGGCGGTGCTCGGCACCATCGGCCCGGTGTGGGACGCCAACGAGGTCTGGCTGCTCACCGCGGGTGGGGCGATGTTCGCCGCATTCCCGGAGTGGTATGCGAGCCTGTTCAGCGGAATGTACCTTGCGCTGTTCCTCGTCCTGTTCTCATTGATCATCCGTGGGGTGTCCCTGGAGTACCGCGGCAAGGCCACCACCGCGGCCGGACGGGCCTGGTGCGACCGGGGGATCGTGATCGGCGGCGTGCTGCCGGCGCTGCTGTTCGGGGTCGCCTTCGCGAACATGGTGCGGGGCCTGGAGATGACCCCCGACCATAACGTGACGAGTGGCTTTCTCTACCTGCTGAACCCCTACGCCCTACTGGGTGGGGTGACCATGCTGTTGCTGTGCGTTCTGCACGGCTCTGTGTTCCTGGCGCTCAAGACCCGCGGCGCGGTACGCGATCGCGCCCGCCTGGTGACCCGGAGCCTGGCCGTGCCGACGCTGGTCGCCTTTGCCGCCCTTGTTGTGTGGACGGTCACGATCCGTGGTGGAATCGCCTCGGCGGCAGTCGCGGCCACGGCTCTGCTCGCGTTGGGTTTTGCCGTTCTGGCCTGGTTCGGCGAACGGGACGGCTTGGCGTTCGCCGGCACCGCCGGTGCGATCGCCCTGCTGGTGGCAAGCTGGTTCGCCGCCCTGTTCCCGGATGTGCTGCCGGCCCGCGGCACGCCCGGGAACAGTCTGACCATCAGCGCCGCGGCGTCCGGGGCCTACACACTCACCGTTATGACATGGGTGGCGGTTCTGTTCACCCCGGTAGTACTCGGCTACCAGGCGTGGTCGTACTGGGTCTTCCGACGGCGGCTGGTCGGGGCGGATCTGGCGGGATCCCATGAGACCGGTTGATCCACGGCTGCTGCGCACCGTGCCGGCCCTGCGCCGCTACCTGGTGCGGTTCGGGGCGCTCGCGGTCGCGTCGGGGGTCCTGGTGGTGATCCAGACAACGGTGTTGGCCGATATCGTGGTCACGGGTCAGGTCGTGGTCACGGATCCGACGGCCCTGGTCGGGCGGCACAGCGGCGCCTGGGACGGCGCCCGGATCGGGGCCGGAACCGGGATCGGGGTCGCGGTTCTCATTGCGGTCGTCGCCGCCCGGTCGGTGGTGGTCTGGTTGTCCGAGCGGACCGCGCAGCGGACTGCCCCGGCGGTCTCGGCGGATCTGCGTGCCGCCATGCTCGGGGCGGTCGTGGAACAGCTGGCCGTCGAGCAGGCGTCCGGCGAGCGGGTATCCGGCGAGCAGGCGTCCGTCGAGCAGGCGTCCGGCGAACATGGCGGCGGCGGGCGGGACCGGGACGGCGGATCGGGGGCGCTCGCGGTCACCGCGGGCGCCGGCCTCGACGGTATGGACGCCTACCTCACCCGCTTTCTACCGGCCCTGGTCACGGTGGTGGTCGTCCCGCCGTTCCTGCTCGTCCGCATCGCCGGTGCGGACCTCACATCCGCGATCATGCTCGCCGTCGCCCTCCCACTGGTACCGATCTTCATGGTGCTGGTGGGGCTCGCCACCCGGGCTCGGACCGACCAGCAGTGGGCGGTGCTCGGCCGGTTGTCCGGGCACTTCCTCGACGTCGTCGAGGGCTTGCCGACATTGAAGATCTTCAATCGGGCGAAGGCTCAGGTGGAGGTGATCCGCCGGATCACCGATGCCTACCGGGAACAGACCATGGTGGCGTTGCGCTGGGCGTTCGTATCGTCGTTCGTTCTGGAGCTGCTGGCGACCCTGTCGGTGGCGCTGGTCGCGGTGTCGGTCGGACTTCGGTTGGTGTCGGGCTCACTCGACCTGCGTAGCGGGCTGGTCGCGCTGCTGCTCGCCCCGGAGGTGTACCTGCCGCTGCGCCAGGTCGGCACGCAGTATCACGCGACCGTGTCCGGCCTGACCGCGGCCGCCGCCGCCCTCGATGCGATCGACGCCGTGCCCACCGGCGTCGTGCCCACCGGCGCTGGCACCCGCACCGTGGCCGGCGGCTCGGCCGGCCGGCGGCCGGTTTCCGTTCCCGTTCCCGTTCCCGTTCCCGTTCCCGTTCAGTTCGACACACTGCGGCTGGACGGGGTGCAGCTGCGCCATGCGCAGCGCGTCGACCTGACCATCCGTCGCGGGGAGATCGTCGCGCTGGTCGGGCCGAGCGGCGCTGGTAAGAGCACGGTGCTGGCCCTGCTGCGTGGGGCGCTCATCCCGGCGCAGGGCCGGGTGTTGGTGGACGGCACCGATCTCGCCGCCCTTGACCCGGCCGGCTGGCGGGCCCGGATCGCCTGGCTGCCGCAGCGTCCCCATGCGGTCTGCGGTGGCACGGTCGCCGACGAGGTCCGGCTGGGACGGCCGGGCGCCGGTGCCGCCGAGGTCACCGCGGCGTTGGCCGCCGCGGGTGCGCCACCGGCGGGCCGTGCCGTGGGCGAGGACGGCGGGGAGCTGTCAGCCGGTGAGCTACGCCGGGTGGCGCTGGCCCGGGTACTGGTCCGCAACGCCGCGTTGGTCCTGCTCGACGAACCGGGGGAAAGCCTGGACGCCGCCGCGGAGGAGCATGTGGCCGCGGCGGTCGCGGCGCTGCGCGGACATGCCACGGTGGTACTCGTGGCGCACTCCGACGTGCTTGCCGGGGTCGCCGATCGGGTGATCACAATCTCGGCGGGACGGGTGACCGACGACCGCACGACGGTACCCACGCCGTTGTGTCCACCGGGCGTTCCCGTTGCAACACCCGTCGTCGTCCCGATTGCCATCGTCCCCGATCCTGTCCCTGCTGCCGCTGTCGGTGCTGTCGGTGCTGTCGGTGCTGTCGGTGCTGTCGGGGCCGCCGGGGCCGCCGGTCTGTCGGGAGTGTTGCCACGGCGGGCGTTGGTGCTCTTCGCCTCGGCGTGGCAACGGTTCGCGCTCGGCATCCTTGCCGGGGCGGTCGCCCTGGGGTGCGGCATCGGCCTGACCGCCACCTCGGCCTGGCTGATCGTCCGGGCGGCGCAGCACCCACCGGTGCTCACGCTGATGGTCGCGGTCGTCGCCGTACGTGCCTTCGGGCTCGGCCGGCCGGCCTTTCGCTACGTTGAGCGGCTTGCCAGTCACGACGCTGCCCTGCGCGGGCTGGCGCAGCTGCGTGCGGAGGTGTTCGCGCGGCTGGTCCCGCTCGCTCCCGCGGGTCTTGGTAGCCATCGGCGCGGGGACCTGCTGCGCCGTTTCACCGCGGACGTCGACGGGGTCGGGGAGTCGCTGTTGCGGGGTGTGGGCCCGGCCGTGTCCGCGGCGTTTGTCTGTGCCGGGGCGGCGATCGGTGTTGCGGTCGTGCTGCCGGCCGCGGGCGCCGTCCTGGCGG
Organism: Protofrankia sp. Cas3; assembly: GCF_963555955.1. Classification (NCBI taxonomy): domain Bacteria; kingdom Bacillati; phylum Actinomycetota; class Actinomycetes; order Frankiales; family Frankiaceae; genus Protofrankia; species Protofrankia sp. Cas3. The sequence continues at coordinate 13,682 of NZ_CAUVXP010000071.1, read as the reverse complement.
TCGGTCTCGCCGTGGCCGCGGTGATCGCCGGGCCGGTGACCGCCCGCCGTACCCGTGGGACGGTCACCGCCACCGCGCTGGCGCGGGCGCGCAGGGACACCGAGATCGTCTCCCTGCTCGACGGTCTGGACGAGTTTGTCGCGTTCGGCGCGGTCCGGTCCCGGCTTGCGCTGCTGCGCCGCCGCGACGACGAGATCCTGCGGCTGGTCGGGCCGTGGCAGCGGTCACCGGCGTGGGGGACGGCGACCGGTTCCCTTGCCGCCGGCCTCACGCTGGCGGCCATCAGCGTCGTCGGGGTGGACGCCGTGCACCGCGCGGTGCTGTCCCCGGTGATGCTCGGCGTGGTCGTGTTCACCACGATCGCCGCCTTCGAGCCGCTGGCAGGCCTGACCGGCGCCTTCGCGGCACTCGCCGAAGCCCGCCAGGCCGCGGGTCGGGTCTTCGCGGTCCTCGACCGCGAGCCGCCGGTCGGCGAGCCCGCTCGGCCCCGACCCCTGCCCGCCGGCCCACTCGACGTCCGCATGGCCGGCGTTCGCCTGCGGTACGGCCCGCACGGCCCGCTGGTGCTCGACGGCTTCAATCTGTACCTACCGGCCGGCAGCCGGGTCGCGCTCGTCGGGGCCAGCGGCGTGGGCAAGAGCAGCGTCGTCGACCTGCTGCTGCGCTTCCGTGACCCTGTGGCGGGCCGGGTCGAGGTCGGTGGGGTGGACCTGCGGCACGTCGGAACCGACGAGCTGTATCGAAGTGTCACCGGGATGACACAGGATGCGCACGTGTTCGACGCGACGGTGCGGGAGAACCTGCTGATCGCGCGTCCCGGGGCGGCTGACGCGGAGCTCACCGGCGTGCTCGCCCGGGTGGGGCTCGCCGACTGGGTCGCGGCCCTGCCGGACGGCCTGGTGACCCGGGTCGGGGCGGACGGCGAGCGGATGTCCGGCGGCCAGCGTCAACGGTTGCTGCTGGCCCGCGCGCTGCTCGCCGATCCACGGGTGCTCATCCTCGACGAACCAACCGCACACCTTGATCCGGTGACCGAGGCCGCGGTGATGCGCACGATCCTGGACGTGACCCGCGGCCGGACCCTCCTGCTCATCACTCACCGCACCAGCGGTTTCGACGAGCTGGACGCGGTCGTGACACTGGCGGGCACCGCCGACGGGATTGCCGGGGAGATGCCCGCCCTGCGTCACGCCGCCTGACCGCGTCACCGGATGGCGTCACCGGATGGGGTCACCGGATGGGACCGGATGGGACCGGATGGGGTGACCGGATCAGGACCCGCCGCAGACGCCCTAGGCGTCCTGATCCGGTACCCGGGTGCGGGCCGACCACGACAGTCGGGTGCCGGCGCCGGCGGGGGAGAACACGATGAACCTGCCCCCCAGCTCCTCGGCCCGGCTGCGCATGTTGGCCAACCCACTGGAGTGGTTGCGCCCATCGGGATCCACGCCGCCGATCCCGTTGTCGATCACATCCACCCGGACTTCTCCGTCGGTGGACCAGACCGTCACGTGCACCTGCGTCGCCCGCGCATGCCGGGCGACGTTGGACAGGGCCTCCCGCAGGACGGCCACCAGATGCTCCCCGACAACGTCACAGACGGTTGAGTCCACGGCACCCTCGAACCGCAGGTGCGGGGTGAACCCGAGGGAGGAGGTGGCGTCGTCGACGATGTCGAGGAGCTGCCCACGCAGGCTCGGGAGGTTCTGGCGGCCGCGTCGGCGCAGTTGGAAGATGGTCGTCCTGATCTGCCCGATGGTCTCGTCCAGATCATCGATGTAGGAGGTGAGCCGTTCGGACTGCTGGTTGGTCGCCTCGGTCTGCGCGACCAGGCCCTGCAGCCCGATCGCCGTGGCGAAGATCCGCTGGATCACGTGATCGTGCAGGTCGCGGGCGATGCGGTCGCGTTCTTCCAGGACGGCTATCCGGTCACGGTCGGCGCGGGCCTGGGCCAGTTCGAGCGCCAGCGCGATATGCCCGGCGAATCCCGACGCCATGTCGATGTCGGCATCGGTGAACAGTCGGCCGTCGGTACGCCGGCCGAGAACGAGCGCGCCGACACTGTCGCCCGAGGCGATGAGCGGAATGACCATCAGCGGGCCGCTGCGCCCGGCCAGCGGATCGGACGCGGGAACAACGGTGCCGACCAGCCCGTCGGGGTAGTCGCCGGTCGCGACCTGCACGATGAGTTCCTCGGGCGAGGATCGCGGCAGTAGAACGGCGGAGAAGTCGGCGTCGGCGACTTCCTGGGCTCTGCGCGCAATCAGCTCCAGTGGGTTCGGTGCCTCAGCCAGCAGATGGCGGGTGATGTCGGCGGACGCCTGCAACCAGCGTTGCCTGCGCTGGGACTCCTCGAAAAGACGTGCGTTCTCGATGGCGACACCAGCGCTTGCGGCGAGTGCCTGCACGAGCTCCTCGTCTTCCGCGGTGAAACGCGACGCGTTCTGTTTGTCCGTCAGGTAGAGATTGCCGAAGACCTTGGTTCCGATACGGATCGGAACGCCGAGGAAACTGTGCATGGGCGGGTGCCCGGCTGGGAAGCCGTCCGCCCGGCGATCGGTGGTGATGTCGTCGAGCCGCAGTGGGTAGGGTTCGCGGATGAGCAGGCCGAGGATGCCCTTGCCACGAGGAAGATCACCAATCCGGCGAACCATGCTCTCGTCGAAGCCGACATGGATGAACTGCTCGAGGTGCTGGTCGTGGGCGATCACGCCGAGTGCTCCGTAGCGGGCATCGACGAGATCACAGGCCGCTTCGACAATGCGGGTGAGCACGACGGACAGGCTCAGGTCGGAGGCAACCATGCGGCTTGCGCGCAACAGACCGCGTAAGCGACTCTGCGTCACGATCAGGTCCTTCGCCCGATCGACCCGATGGGTCACGAAATCGTCGCCGTATGGTTGCACGGCGTTCCCGCTTCCAGTTTCCGCGTCCATGACGATCTCAACGTATTACGGCCGGCGGCGGGTTGATCCGTCAGTCGGGCAACGTCGCGCGAATCATCTCGGCGGCCGCGGCAGGCGTCGGAGACGGCCTTGGTGACCCACCGGCTGCCGCGCTTCCGGGTGATTCTCTTCACCACCGATCGGATTCGCCGTCGGATCCGCCGGAAGATTGTTAGTATCTGACGCCGGCGCGGAGTCGGCCGGCAATCATCGGGGTAGGTTTCCGTGATCGGGCGATGATTCGCAAATCCGACTCAACGGAACATGTGAATGTCCACCGGTCGTGGCGAAAATAGTCGAGGGCGTGGGCCGACGTGTTTCCGGTACGGCATCGGTACGGCATGGTCCGGGTGACCCTCGCCTGCGGCCACAGGCGGTAGGAGGAAGCGGGCGATGAGCGACTTCGTCGGAGCGGTCGACCAGGGCACCACGAGCACCCGTTTCATGATTTTTGATCATGATGGCAACGAGGTCGGGCGCCACCAACTGGAGCACCAGCAGATCCTGCCCTGCTCCGGATGGGTCGAGCACAATCCCGTGGAGATCTGGGAACGTACGGCGGTGGCCATCCAATCGGCGTTGGCCGGAGCCCACCTCAGGTCGTCCGACCTGGTGGCGCTCGGCGTCACCAACCAGCGGGAGACCACCGTCGTGTGGAACCCCCGTACCGGCCAGCCCTACTACAACGCGATCGTCTGGCAGGACACCCGAACCGACCGGCTCGCGTCGGCGCTGATCCGAGACGGCCGCGGTCAGATCATCCAGAGCAAGGCCGGGGTGCCGCCGGCGACCTACTTCTCCGCGGCCAAGATCCAGTGGATTCTCGACAACGTGGACGGGGTCCGCAGGGCGGCGGAACAGGGTGACGCGATCTTCGGGACCATGGACAGCTGGCTGCTGTGGAACCTCACCGGGGGTCCGCACGGCGGGGTGCACGTGACGGATGTGACAAACGCCAGCCGCACCATGCTGATGAACCTTCAGACCCTCGACTGGGACGACGAGCTGCTGTCGTTGTTCGACATCCCGCCCGCCATGCTCCCGACGATCCGGTCGTCATCCGAGCCGGCCGGCTACGGGACGACCACGCAGGCCGGGCCGCTGGGCGGCGAGGTGGCGTTGACCGCCGCGCTCGGGGACCAGCACGCCGCAACCGTCGGCCAGGTGTGCTTCGCCCCCGGCCAGGCCAAGAACACCTACGGCACCGGCAACTTCCTCCTGCTGAACACCGGAACGCGGGCCGTGTGGTCCGGTCACGGCCTGCTCACCACGGTCGGCTACCGGTTCGGTGACCAGGATCCCGTGTATGCGCTGGAAGGCTCGATCGCGGTCACGGGCTCGGCGGTGCAGTGGCTGCGGGACAATCTCGGCATCATCGCCAGCGCGGCGCAGAGTGAGGCGCTGGCCCGGCAGGTGCCCGACAGCGCCGGCCTCTACTTCGTCCCGGCCTTCTCTGGGCTGTTCGCGCCGTACTGGCGGTCGGACGCGCGCGGCGTGATCGTGGGCCTGTCGCGCTTCCACACCGGGGCGCATCTGGCCCGCGCCGCCCTGGAGGCGATCTGCTACGCCAGCCGCGACCTGGCCGAGGCGATGGGTCAGGACTCCGGTGTGGTGTTCGACGTCCTGCGGGTCGACGGCGGTGTGACAGCCAACGACCTGTGCATGCAGACGCAGGCGGACATCCTCGGGATCCCCGTCAGCCGACCTGTGATCGCGGAGACGACGGCCCTGGGCGCGGCCTACGCGGCCGGCCTCGCGGTGGGCTTCTGGCGGGACACCGACGAACTCGCCGCGCACTGGCGGGAGGACCGCCGGTGGGAACCCGAGTGGTCGTTCGACCGGCGCGAAAGCGGGTACGCGGGTTGGCGTAAGGCGGTTGAACGCACCCTGAACTGGGTGGATGTGGGCTGAGTCACCAACAGTATTTCCTGGACCGAGAAAGAGTGGACATTCACGCACCGCCCAACGGTCGGAATGAGTGGGCGGTGAAGGGCTGTCCGGCCGCCGCGGGAAGACGCCAGCCTACTCCGCCGGAAACGGTCCGCCCTATCGGTATGGCCCTGATAACAGAGTGACCCCGCCGACGGCGGCCCGTCCGAAACGCCGCCGTTACCGTGTTACCTCGCTGCCGGGCGCTGTTTGTTGTTTCGGTCACGCATCGGGGTCGGCGGGATCCGGTGTGGATTGCATGCTAACGTCGATTATGTGTTGCCGCACGGAGCGGCCGGTCGGCAGCGTCATCATCCTGGTGCCGGCCTGGTATGCCGGTTGGATATGTTAGTTGGATATGCCGGCCGCTTCGTGCACACTCGCCCTGGAAGACGTAGGACTCCCGGAGGACCCGTGTCGAAGTCGAAATGGCAGAGACAACTGAAGGCATATGACAGACGGCTCCTCGAAGGCCAGTCGATGGACGAGGAACAGAAGACCGACTATCCGCTGGGCTGGTATTTCGCCCGGTTCAGTGAAGATCTCGTGCCCGGTCAGGTCATTCCCGTGGAGTTCATGTCTCATCAGTTCGCGCTCTTCCGAGGGAAGAACGGCGACGTCGGAATGATCGACAGTCAGTGCTGCCACATGGGTGCTGACCTCGCCCGTTGCGGGACCGTCGTCGATGATCGGATCAAATGCGGTTACCACGCCTGGGAATTCGGGACTGACGGCGGCTGCGACGTCATCCCGGGGCTGGATCGGTCGAAGATCCCGCCACGGGCGGGCCAACGGTCGATCCCCGTCCGTGAACACGCCGGCAACATCTGGTTCTGGTACGGGCCGGAGCCTGTCGGCGAGTTCACGGAGGTCTCCTACGCTGACTCCAAGAAGTACCTCAACCTCAAGGGTCAGGTCTACATCGCGCACGGGAAACTGCTGCCGGTAGCGGAGCACGTTTCCGACATCTACCACTTCCCGAACGCCCACAAGGGCACCGGGCGCCTTGAGTACGCGGTCCTGGTGAACAAGGAGGAGCGTCTTGAATACCAGCTCCGGCCGGCCGACGACGCGAGCCGGAACAAGGTCCAGCGGTGGTTCAAGCCGTTCGCGTTCATCGAGATGATCGGGCCGTCCGCGGCCATCTACCGGACGCAGAAGGACGCCACGATCGACCGCTCCGGGCCGATGCTGACGATGGTCCTCGGTGGTACACCCATTCGGGACGATCTCACGATCTTCACGTGGCGGGTCGTGGTACGCAAGATCGGCCCGGGGCCGCTGTTCGCTCCGCTCAACCACGCGCTCGCCCGCATGATGTGGCTCACCGTCCAACGGAACGCCTATGCCGACATGGACGTTCTGAAATGGTTGCGGATGCCCGAGAAGACTCTCTGGGTGAAGCCGGACGGCCCGTCCGTACGGGAGTTCCGCAGCTTTTTCAACCGTGGCATCGTGCCGGGCTGGCGTTTCGGCGACCCCATGCCGGAGGAATCGACCGCCAGCGCGTAGGAGACGCGCCCTCGTGCGGCATCCGGTGTGAATCCGCATTCAGTGCGAACCCGCGGTCGGCGTGAACCTGTATTCAGCGTGGACCTGGCGCCCGGCCCGTGACAGGGCCGGGTGGGTGCGCCATGCCGTTGTTCCGGTATGCGCTACAGTCACCCGTCACGCTCACGGGGGGGCTTCATGCTGGGATTTTGTAGTTTTGTCGTCCTGGTCATCATGGTTGTCGGGCTCGTCGGGCTGGTGCGCGGACACCTGCACCGGCTGCACGTCCACAACCGCCGTACCGCCGGATTCATCACTGGAGCGAGTTTCCTGTGCGCCCTCGTGCTCGGGGCCGTCGGGGGCAACCCCGGCCCGGTCGCGGTCACATCGCTGGCGGTGTCGAGCTCGCAGAGCCAGTCCGCCAGCCCGTCCGCGTCACCGAGCCCGTCGGCCGCGCTCGGGTTCCCTGTCGGCGAGGCCGTCGCAGCTGGGCCGGTGACCCCGACGGCTGGCGAGGTCCCGCCGGCCCCGCAACCGGCCGTAGCGGTCGCGACCACGTCCGCGTCCGCCGCCGTGTCCGCAGCCGGGAACGCCGCCACGGCCCCGACTACACATCCGGTATCCCGACCATCGGCCCAGGCCCCCGCGGCTGCGCCCGCGCCGCGGCCGGCGACGACCGCGGCGGCCGCACCGGCGGGCAACTGTGACCCCGCCTACCCCGATGTCTGCCTTCATGACGGGATCGGCGACTACGACTGTGCCGGCGGCTCGGGCGACGGCCCCAACTATGTGCAGGGCCCGCTGCGGGTGCGCCTGCCCGACCCGTTCAAGCTCGACGGTAATCACGACGGTACCGGTTGTGAGAACGGCTGACCGCTCTCCAGCCGCTCAAGCCGTGCCCGGCGCCGCCACGTATCACGACGAGTGGTGTGCCGCCACGCACCACGAGTGGAAGGTTCCCGTCCGTATATAGGGTATTTCGGGCGTTGGATGTACGTCGACCTTCCACTCGTGCGCTGCCCCCGCCCGGTCCGCCCGGTCCGTCCGGTCCGTCCGGTGGCTCCGGCCGACCAGTCCCGTCCATCCCGGTTGGCCGGCCGCTCGGGTCGGCCGTGCCGCCGGACATGTCGCCTGATCGCGGCTCCTTGTCGTCACGTTGGCTTCGGCTGGGGCCACTGGTGGACCTCGATCGTCCCTGGACCTGATACATTCAGATCCGTCGCAAGGCGACGCGCGCCGCTAGCTCAATTGGCAGAGCAGCAGACTCTTAATCTGCGGGTTCGGGGTTCAAGTCCCTGGCGGCGCACCCATCCTGACCAGCGGTTATCGCTTTAGGTAGTTGCTTTTTCTCGATCTTGACAGCAACCGTGACAGCAACGTCCCCGGTCATGCTGCGCTTCCCTGGTCGTCCTGATCCTCTGGCCCGCTGTCGGTGTCGGTCGTTGCAGCGTCGCCGGTCGGTGCGTCAGGGTCCTCACCGAGGAGCGAGCCGATCTTATCGGTGGCGTCGCGGGAGGCCGCGGGCATGACGTGGCTGTAGACGTTCATCGTGACGGCGATTGCGGAATGTCCGAGTAGTTCCATGACGACCCGCGCCGGCACGCCCTGGGCGAGCAGGAGCGACGCACAGGTATGACGAAGATCGTGAAGGCGGACCTTGCGGACACCGGCCTTGGCGCACAGGGCGTAGAAGTGGCGGTTGAGGTTCCGCGGTTCGATCGGGGTGCCGATCGTCGTGGTGAAGACCAGCCCGGTTTCCCGCCAGGTTTCCCCGGCTTGGGCGCGTTCCGCGCGCTGGCGTCGCTGATGGGCGTGCAGCGCATCGACGCAGATTGCTGGTAGCGGGATGGTCCGGCGGGACCGGGCGGTCTTCGGGGCGAACAGGACGAGCTGCCCGCCGGAACGGTGCAGCGTCTGGCGGACGGTCAGGGTCCGGCCGACCAGGTCGACGTCTGCCCAGGACAGGCCGAGTGCCTCACTGCGGCGCAGGCCGAGCGCGACCGCCACGGCGTATACGGGGTACAGCCGGTCGTCTTTCGCCGCCGCCAGCAGCGTCCGTGCTTCCTGGGCTGTGAGCGGGCGGACCTCGTCTCGGCGTACCGGGCCGGGTTGCACGAGCTTCGCGACGTTGCGCGAGAGCAGTTCTTCCCGGACGGCGTGTTGCAGCGCGGCGCGCAGGATCGCGTGCAGGTACTGGACGGTACGGGCGCTGAGTCCTTCCTCGCGTTTCGCGACGAGGAACGTGCGGATGTCGGCGGGCCGGAGCGCACCGAGCCGTTTGGTGCCGAGACCGGGGATCAGGTGGTTACGAACGTTGCGACTGTAGTCCTGGTAGGTCGTCGGCCGCAGGCGATGGCGGGCCACGTCGGCCAGCCAGGTTTCGAGGTACTCGCCGACGCGTCGGGCGTCCTCCGATGCCGGCTGTCCCTGCTGTGTCTTGGAGACCAGTTCGACGAGTTTCGCCGCGACTTCCTTACGGGTGGCGCCGTAGGCGCTCTTGCGCATGCGCCGGCCGTCCGGTGTCAGGACATGCACCGAGCCGACCCACCGGCCGTCCTTGCGCTGGTAGATCGAGCCTTCACCGTTCCCGCGCTTGGCCATCAGGCCACCGCCCGCGGGTTGCGATCAGCACAAGCACAAGTAGACATGGTGGAAGATCACTCCTTGCCGAAAGATATGAGAGGGAGGGGAATCCTCGGGGACGTGGCGTCCGACGGTCGGGGCTGTTCCGGTCCCTCGGCAGATCAGGCGCCTATCAGAGGAACGGAAGAAAAATGGGGAGAAGCGAAGGACCGCGACCACCGGTCAGGGCCGCTGGGACTGCGCGGGCACCCTGCGGTACGGGGCGATGTCGGGCACCCAGCCGCCGGCCGGACCAGGCCCGTGCGATCGGGGAGTTGCCGGAAACGCCGTGCCGGGGATCGCGCGGAACACCAGCACGATGTCGACGTCCCCGAGGGCTTCCACGAAGACGGCGTCGGTGGGGATCGTGACGGCGGTCCGGGCAATGTCGAAGGGGCCGGCACCGGGTTTGACGGTCATCTCGTAGTAGCCGTGTCCGGGGGCGTCGAGGCGGACGAAGGGCTGTCCGTCGGAGGGGTCGCGCGGTAGGTCGAGGTCAGGCGGAATGATAGGCATCACGGTCTGCGCTCCTTGCATTGGAAGGGTGCGGATCGAGGTCCCGGTGTGGTGTTCGAGCACCCGCCGGGGCCGCTTACTCGATCTTTCTGTTCCGACGACTTGCGACGTGTCCCAGGTGGACCGCGGGCCAACAGGCCGGTCGGGGCGAGTTGCCGAACACCAGCCCGCCGCCGGCGCGCGAGCGTGGTCATGCCGCCGCCTCCCCGTCGCAGAGCCCACGGAGCCGATCGACGTAGGCGACGAGCGCCGCCCGCGGGATCCGCCGTGCCCGTCCGATCCGGACGGATTCGATCTGGCCAGCGTTGAGCAGCTCATAGACCGTTGTGCGGCTCACGCCGAGCAGCTCAGCGGCTTCCGTGGGGGTGAGAAGGAGCTTGTGCACGGTTCCTCCGGTCGTCATCGGGTCGAGGATTCAGGCCGCATGGGGCATGCTCGGGTCGGTTGCCGAAACGGCGGGCGGATCTCCGCGGGCCGCATGGGCCGCGTCGAGTTGGGCGCGCCAGCGGTGCCGATCGGCGACCGCGCGCAGCAGCAGGTGTTCCCGGCGGGGTGTCGCCGGATCACCCGGGTGGAGAAGCTGCCAGACGACCCGGTCGGGCGCGGCGCCCTGGCCGCCATCGCCGGTGTCGGTGTCGGTATGGCCGAGGACCGCGAGCTGTTCCCGAATCCACACCTTCCGATCTTGCTTGTGATCGGCAAGGGTCTTCCCGGACCACTTCCGCGAGACCAGCACACGGCGTCCACCGAAACCGAGGGTTTCGCGCCGGTGGACCTTGCCCTTGCACCGCCCCGGCACCAGCCCGCCGCGGGGGCTTTTCGGTTGGACGCCGTAGAGCAGCCAGTTCGCGCAGCCCGGCGAGCACGGCTCGTACCGCAGGGCATCGGCGAGCCGGTCAACATGCGCCCGCTGCGCATCGGTGGCGATGGCATGGCAGGTATCCAACGACTTCGTCAGGTACTTGGTGAGATAGCCGATCAACCGGCCGGTGTTGCTGTTGTTCGCGGTCACCCCGTCCGCGCGAACCTGCACCCCGAACCGGACGACATGGGTAG
>NZ_CAUVXP010000071.1:0-2689 GCF_963555955.1 Protofrankia sp. Cas3 | reverse complement strand
GCAGGCGAAGTACTGGACGTCGTACCCCACCGCCCGCCGCAGGTTCTGCCAGAACCGATCAACGAGTTTGGGGAAGTGGATGGCGTCGCGGGCCGCCCGCCGGTAGTCGTAGCCGTCCGGGTCCACCGGGGTGCCCTCCGAGGTGACCCGGCCGTAGCTGTCGCAGGTGAGCGTCAGGAACATCGACGGCCGCCACACCGTCCCGGCGGGTGACGTGAAGGTCCGGCCGACGGTGCGCCGATCCACCGGCAGCCGGGGCAGGTCGGGGGCATCCTGCCGCCGCCGGGTCGACCGGGTCCGCCGGGGCCGGTCGCGGCTGTCCGGCGCGGTCTTGCCGCGCACGCCGAGGTCTGCCAACGCCGTGTCCACTTGCGAGATCAGATCGTCCACTTCACCGATCTGATCGACATCGTGACCGGTCACAGCGTCGGTGCGGACGGCTTCGAGATCCGCCCGGAGCTGGACCAGCGTCTTCGCGTCATCGCCGGCGGGGTCCGGGTCGGGGAGCGGTTCGTCATCGAGATGCCAACCCGCCTTGCACTGCGCCATCCGGAGTTTCCGGGCACGCTCGGCACACGGCGGGCACTTGCTTGCCAACGTCGCCCCGCACGGCACCGGGATGATCTCGGTTTCCCCAGTGACCATGTCCACGCGGCGCATCGCCAACGGCCGGATGCACACCCCGTTCTCGGCTGCGACCGCCTCCAGGATGTGGCGGGCCAGTGGCTGGCGCAGGCGAGCGGCCCGGCTGCCCGCCGCCGGCGGGGTGCTCACCTCGCTCATGCCGCCTGTCCCTCCTGTCCGTGGTCGTGGTCCTGGCCGTCATCGTCGGAATCGGGTCGGTCGGGGTGGTCGGGTGGCGGTTCCCGGCAGCCACACACCCGCCACCGCCCCGCCGGTATCTGGCAGCCGTCATCCGCCCAGTGCGCGACCCACAGATGCCGGCACCAGTCGCAGACCGGCAGCGGATACACCGGCGCGTATTCCTCCGGTCCGGTCACGCGGCCCGCCCGTCCACATCCGGTGTCCAGCCGTCCGGACCGTCGCCGACGATGTCGAGCAGTTCGGCGACCGCCGGCACCGGATACCGACGGGCCATCCGTGCGATCTCCGCGTCGTCGACCCAGGCCGCCCGCACCCGGACCGGGTCGGCCTGGCCGTCCAGCAGCACATAGCCGACCCCGGGCATGTCCTCGCCGATCTCGTCGGCGCGTGCCCCGCGGTCGCGGGCACCATCCCCGAGCACGAGATCGACCTGGTCGGCTTCGGTCATCCGCAGCGCGACCCGGACCGGGAACAGGTCCCGAAACGGCAGCACCTCTTTGCGGGGATCCTGCACCGCACCGATCACGACGACGCCGGGTGCCCGGCCTTGGGAGAGCAGCAGCGGCAGCGACGCCGACAGCCGCCGCTTCAACTCCCGATCGGTGACATAGGAGGTCAGCGACGCGATCTCATCGACGATCACCACGATCAGCGGTTCATCCGTCGTCGGAGAATGCAACCGGCTGACCCCACGCAGCCGGGCGGCGCGTTTCCGCATCACCGACACCGCGTCGTCGAGGAGATCGGCGATGCTCTCGGTGTCGGTCGCGAACCGGGAGAACATCGCCTGCCCGAACGCCAGTTCCATCCCACCCTTCGGGTCGGCCACCCACAGTTCCACCAGCCCGGCACGCACCGCCGGGGCAAGGCCGCGGATCGTCGCCCACACCGCCGCGCTCTTGCCCGCACCGGTCGCCCCGGCGATCAGCACATGGGCGCCGCGGACCGGCAGCCGCCACAGCTCGCCGTCCTCGCGGCGGCCGATCGGAATCCCGGACAGGTCCACCGGACCGTCATCGTCGCCATCCCCGTCCCCGTCGGCGTCGGGTCCGTCCAGATCGAACGGGGGGATGGGAACGGCGAGGGGATCGCGGCGGGCGAAGTCCACCCAGATGAACCCCACCCGGTCGGCGCGGATCCGACAGGACCGAGCCCGGAACGCGTGGCGCAGCGCGTCGGCCTGCTCCGCCCACTGCTCGGGGGTCTGGCCGTAGAGCAGCTCGATCCGCAGCTGGTCGCCCCACCGGTCGGAGCGGATCGTCCGGATGCGGGGGAAGGTTTCGGCGAAGGAGACCCGGTCCCCGTTGGACACCGGAATCCGAATCGCCAGATCCGTGTGGACCATGACCGGGCGCCACCGCCACCGGTAGATGACCAGCAGCCGCAGCCGGCCGCGGATCCAGCGGGCCAGGCCGTCGAACGATCGGCGATGGGCCAGCCGCCACCCCACACCGACCGCGACCAGGGCGACGAGCAGCAGGCCGAGCCCGACCAGGCCGAACCGCTGGCGGACCACCGCCACCGTGAGCAGCACAGCCACCGCCACCGGATGACGCACGAGGAACACGACGATGTGGGCGCCTATCCGGCCGGCGAGCCCGAGCAGGACCGCCCACAGCGGCACGTCGACTCTGGGATGCCGGGTTGGTACCTCGGGAAACGGCCGTGAGCCGTTGATTCTGGCCATGACAGATCACACCCACCCAGCATTGGAAGAATCGAGAATCAGCGGTCCGGAACCGGCGAAAAACAGCGCTCGCAATCCGTCCCGGCACCCGCGAGGAGAACAACCAGACTTCAGGCCGCTACCACAGCCCCGTTATCGGTGTCGTCGGCTTTGCGGTCCAACAGGAGCCGTTCACAT